>NZ_MEGP01000032.1:0-22160 GCF_001725555.1 Thiobacillus sp. SCN 63-57
CGCCGAGTAATCCATGACCAAGTCCGAGCTGATTGCTCAACTGGCGGCGCGGCATTCGCAATTTTCGGTTGCGGATATCGAGATGGCGGTGAAAACGATCCTCGACGCGCTGGCGAAAAACCTGTCGCGCGGGGAACGTATCGAAATCCGCGGTTTCGGCAGCTTCAGTCTGAGCTTTCGTCCCGCCCGTCTCGGGCGCAACCCCAAGTCTGGCGAGCGCGTGCAGGTGCCGGCCAAGTATGTGCCGCACTTCAAGGCGGGCAAGGAGTTGCGCGACCGGGTGGATTTTCCGCTCTAGGCGTGGTTGTGGGTGGGTGCGATGCCATACGTGCGTCGGCGCCTTCGTACTCACGACCGGCCCGCGGCCGGTAGATCCGGTCAGGACAGCAAGACCCACAAGACGGCGCCGCAAGGCGCCGTTTTCTTTGGCGATTGGCGCCGCGCGGGTAAAATGGGCGAACTTCCTGGCGCATACACATGAAAAATTTCACGCACTATCTGGGCTTACTGGCAAAACTGCTGGTTTTTCTGCTGGTGCTGGGCTTTGCCCTGAAAAACAGTCATAGCGTGACCTTTTACTCCTATCTGGATTATGTGTGGCAGGCGCCGCTGATCGTCATGTTGGGCTTGGCATTCATCCTCGGCGCCCTGATCGGGGTGCTCGCCTTGCTGCCCACACTGTTCCGGCTACGGCGCGAACTGGGCCGCAAGCCGAAGGCGGCCGAGCTGGATACGGTCACGCAAACCGATCTGCCCGTCGTATAAGCCCATGGAATTCGAGTTCTGGTGGCTGCTGGCGTTTCCCCTGTTTTTTGTGCTGGGCTGGCTGGCCGCGCGGGTGGACATCCGGCAGGTGGTGACCGAGTCGCGTGCGCTGCCCAACTCGTATTTCCGCGGCCTGAATTTTCTGCTCAACGAGCAGCCCGACAAGGCCATTGAGGCCTTTCTCGAAGTCGTCAAGCTCGAACCTGAAACCATCGACCTGCACTTTGCGCTGGGCGGCCTGTTCCGCCGGCGCGGCGAACTCGACCGCGCCATCCGCATGCACGAGAACCTGCTGGAACGCGAAGGCCTGGCCGAGGAACAACGTCTGCGCGCGATGAGCGAACTAGGCCAGGATTACCTCAAGGCGGGCCTGCTCGATCGCGCCGAACAGGTGTTCACGAGGCTGCTGAAAACGCAACAGCACGGTCTGGCACGCACCTACCTGCTGGAAATCTACGTGCAGGAGAAGGACTGGCAGAAGGCCATCGACGCCGCGCACATACTGGAAAAGGACACCAGCAAGCCGCTCAACGCCGACATTGCCCATTTCCATTGCGAACTGGCGCTGCTCGAATCGGCCCGGGGCAATGCTGAAGCCGCCGTCGCCCAGTTGCAGCAGGCGCTGTCCAGCAACCGCCAGTCGGTGCGCGCCAACCTGATGGCGGGCGACCTCGACGCGGCAGCGGGGCGGCACGAAGCTGCTATTGCCGACTGGCGTCTGGTCGAAACGCAAAGCGCGGCCCATATGGCATTGGTCGTGGATCGCGTACTCGGCAGCTACCGTCTGTTGGGGCGGCTGGACGAAGGCGTGCAGTGGCTGCGCGCCCTGTATGCCCGGCAGCCGTCGCCGGACGTGTTCAATGCGCTGTATCTCGCGGTGGCCGAAATCGAAGGCGCTACGGCAGCCAGCCAGCTTGCGCGCGAGGAATTGCGGCGCAATCCCAGCCTGCGCACGCTGGACCGCCTGCTCGAAGCCGAGCTCGTCAATGCAGAGCCTGAGATGCGCGAACTGTTGCAGGTGGAAAAGACCCTGGTGGCCTCGCATAGCCAGCGCATGATGCGTTACCAGTGCGGCAGTTGCGGTTTCAAGGCGAAGCAGTTCTTCTGGCGTTGCCCGGCCTGCGGGCGCTGGGACAGCTTCGATCCCGAGCGGAGCGAGGGAGAAGCGTGAGTGGGGAGCAGTCAGTAGTGAGTGAAAGGGACGAGGTGAATTCGACCAAGATCATCGTGGCGCTGGATTATGCGGACGCGACGTCGGCATTGGCGCTGGTGGCGCGGCTTGATCCGGCGTTATGCCGGCTCAAGGTGGGCAAGGAACTGTTCACCGTGGCCGGACCGGAACTGGTGCGTACGCTGGTGGCGCGCGGCTTCGATGTCTTTCTCGACCTGAAATTCCACGACATTCCCAATACCGTGGCGGCGGCGTGCCGGGCAGCGGCTGGACTGGGCGTATGGATGATGAACGTGCATGCCTCGGGCGGGCGCCGCATGATGGCGGCAGCGCTGGATGCGCTGGCAGGCCTCGAACAACGGCCGCTCCTGATTGCCGTGACGGTACTGACCAGCATGGGCGCCGAGGATCTGGCCGAGGTCGGCGTGGCCGATGCGCCGGCCGACCAAGTGCTGCGGCTGGCGCGGCTGACACAGGCTTGTCAGCTCGATGGCGTGGTCTGTTCGGCGCAGGAGGCCACCATGCTGCGCGCCGATCTGGGCGCAGATTTCCGCCTGGTCACGCCGGGGATCCGGCCGGCCGGTGCCGAAACCGGCGACCAACGCCGCGTGATGACGCCGGCAGAAGCCCTGCGCGCGGGCGCGACCGACCTGGTGATCGGGCGCCCGATCACCGCCGCAGCCGATCCTCTGGCTGCGCTCAAACAGATACAGTCCGATATACAGAATTCTTAGGGAGAAGACGCTTTGAAAATCACGGTAATTGGAACGGGCTATGTGGGCTTGGTGACCGGGACCTGTCTGGCCGAAGTGGGCAATGAAGTGCTGTGCCTCGACGTCGACCCCAACAAGATCGAGATCCTGAAATCCGGTGGCATTCCGATCTATGAGCCAGGGCTGGAAGACATGGTGAAGCGCAACGTCGCGGCCGGTCGCCTGTCCTTTACCACCGACATCAAGGAGTCGGTGGCCTTCGGCCAGATCCAGTTCATCGCCGTCGGCACGCCGCCGGATGAGGACGGCTCGGCCGACCTGCAGTACGTGGTGGCGGCGGCGCGCAACATCGGCCGCCACATGAGCGACTACAAGCTGGTGGTCGACAAATCCACCGTGCCGGTCGGGACCGCCGACAAGGTGCGTGCCGCACTGACGGAGGAGTTGGCCAATCGTGGCGCGGCAATCGAATTCAACGTCGCGTCCAACCCCGAGTTCCTGAAGGAGGGCGCGGCGGTCGACGACTTCATGAAGCCCGACCGTATCGTCATCGGTACCGACAGCGAGCGCGCCACGGCACTGTTGCGTCAGCTCTATGCGCCGTTCCAGCGCAACCATGACCGCCTCACCGTGATGGACGTGCGCAGCGCCGAACTCACCAAGTACGCCGCCAACGCCATGCTCGCGACGCGCATTTCCTTCATGAACGAGCTGGCCGTGCTGGCCGAGAAGCTCGGCGCCGACATCGAGCAGGTACGCCATGGCATCGGTTCCGACCCGCGCATCGGCTATCACTTCCTGTATGCCGGCTGCGGCTACGGCGGCTCGTGTTTTCCCAAGGACGTGCAGGCCTTGCGTCGCACCGGCCAGGAAAACGGCATTCCCTTGCGCGTGCTTGACGCCGTGGAAGAGGCCAACGACGCGCAGAAGCACATCCTGGTCAACAAGCTGACCGCGCGCTTCGGCAAGGACCTCAAGGGCAAGCGCTTTGCCATGTGGGGCCTGGCGTTCAAGCCCAATACCGACGACATGCGCGAAGCCCCCAGCCGCACCATGCTCGAAGCGCTGTGGGCGATGGGCGCGAGCGTGTCGGCCTACGATCCGGCCGCAATGGAGGAAACGCGCCGCATCTACGGCGAGCGCGCCGACCTGCTGCTGGTCGACAGCCCGATGGACGCGCTGAAAGGCGCCGACGCGCTCTTGATCGTCACCGAATGGAAGGTCTTCCGCAGCCCCAACTTCGACACCATGAAGTCGCTGCTGAAGACACCGCTGGTATTCGATGGCCGCAATCTCTATGAGCCGCAGGCGATGCGCGAGATGGGCTTCGATTACCTGCCGATCGGCCGTCAGTAATGGGGATACCCAATGTCGCTGCGTGACGCCATCCGCCGTGCCCGCGTCCTGGTGGTGGGCGACGTGATGCTCGATCGCTACTGGTTCGGCGATGTCTCGCGCATCTCGCCCGAGGCGCCGGTGCCGGTGGTGCACGTCACACGCAACGAGGACCGCATCGGTGGCGCTGGCAACGTGGCACGCAACGCGGCGGCGCTCGGTGCGCAGGTCACGCTGCTGTCGGTGGCGGGGCGTGACGAGGCCGGACAGGCCCTGCGAGCCCTGCTCGAGGCCGAGTCGTTCACCGTGCATCTGCACGAAGATCCGGCATTCTCCACCATCACCAAGCTACGCGTCATCGGCCGCCAGCAGCAGCTGCTGCGCGTCGACTTCGAGACCCAGCCCGGCCACGAGGTGCTGGCGGCCAAGCTGGAAGCCTATGCGCAACTGCTGGCCGACTGCGACGTGGTGATCCTGTCGGACTATGGCAAGGGTGGGCTGACGCACGTCACCCGCATGATCGAACTGGCGCGTGCGGCGAACAAGCCCATCCTGGTCGACCCCAAGGGCGACGACTGGGCGCGCTATACCGGCGCCACGCTGATCACGCCCAACCGCAGTGAATTCCGCGACGTGGCCGGTAGTTGGAAATCCGAGGCCGAGCTCGCCGACAAGGCCGCGGCCGTGCGCGCGAGCTTCCAGCTGGAGGCCTTGCTGGTGACGCGCAGTGAAGAGGGCATGAGCCTGTTCGATGCGGAAGGCGCGCATCACGAAGCCACCCGTGCACAGGAAGTGTTCGATGTCTCCGGCGCCGGCGACACCGTCATCGCCGCCTTTGCCGTGGCGCTGGCGGCTGGAGCGAGCGGCGTCGAGGCCGTCAGGCTGGCCAACCGTGCAGCGGGCATCGTGGTCGGCAAATTCGGTACCGCGGTCGCCACCGCAGACGAAGTTTTCAAGGAAACAACATGAGCCAGTACACCGTCGTCACCGGCGCCGCCGGATTCATCGGCGCCAACATCGTCAAAGCGTTGAACGAACGCGGCGAGACCAACATCATCGCGGTCGACAACCTGACCAAGGCGGACAAGTTCAGGAACCTGACTGACTGCGAAATCGCCGACTACTTCGACAAGGTCGAATTCCTCGACCTGGTCGAGGAGGGCGTGCTCGACGGCGCCGTGGCGGCCATCTTCCACGAAGGCGCGTGTTCCGACACCATGGAAACGGACGGGCGCTACATGATGGAGAACAACTACCGCTACTCCAGCGCGCTGCTCAAGTTCTGCCAGGACGAGGGCGCGCAGTTCCTCTACGCCTCGTCGGCGAGCGTGTATGGCGCGGGGCGCGTGTTTTCAGAATCGCGCGAATTCGAGTCGCCGCTCAACGTCTACGGCTATTCCAAGTTCCTGTTCGACCAGAGCGTGCGGCGCCTGTGGAACGACCGGACGGCGCAGATCGCGGGTTTTCGCTATTTCAACGTCTACGGCCCGCGCGAGCAGCACAAGGGGCGCATGGCCTCGGTGGCGTTCCACTTCTTCAACCAGTACCGTGCCGAGGGCAGGGTGAAGCTGTTCGAGGGCTGCGATGGCTATCCCAACGGCGAGCAGCGGCGCGATTTCGTCTCGATCGAGGACGTGGTGCGGGTCAATATGTGGTTCCTCGACCATCCCGACGTGTCCGGCATCTTCAACGTCGGCACCGGACGCTGCCAGAGCTTCAACGACGTCGCGGTGGCGGCGGTCAATGCGTGCCGTGCCGCGGAGGGTCAGCCGGCACTGACGCTGGAGCAGATGCAGGCTCAGGGCCTCGTCAGCTACATCGCGTTTCCTGAGGCGCTCAAGGGTAAGTACCAGAGCTATACCGAAGCCGATATCTCCGCGCTACGCGGAGCGGGGTATGATGCGGCCTTTTACAGCGTGGAAGAAGGCACTTCCCGCTACATCGAACACCTGTTGAAGACATGAGTACCTACAAGACCATCGAGGATACGGTTGGCAACACGCCGCTGGTGCGCCTGAAGCGCATGCCCGGTACGACCAGCAACACGATTCTCGTCAAGCTCGAAGGCAACAATCCGGCCGGCTCGGTGAAGGACCGCCCGGCGCTGTCGATGATCGATGCGGCCCAGGCGCGGGGCGAGATCAAGCCCGGCGACACCCTGATCGAGGCGACCAGCGGCAACACCGGCATCGCACTGGCGATGGCGGCGGCCATGCGCGGCTACAAGCTCATCCTGCTCATGCCCGAGAATGCCTCGATCGAACGCCAGCAGACCATGCGTGCGTTCGGTGCCGAGTTGCAGCTGGTGAGCAGGGAAGCCGGCATGGAAGGCGCGCGCGACCTGGCGATCGCGATGGAGAAGCAGGGCATCGGCAAGATCCTCGACCAGTTCGCCAACCCCGACAATCCCGCCGCCCACTACCGTACCACCGGTCCCGAGATCTGGCGTGACACGCAGGGTACGATCACCCACTTCGTCTCCAGCATGGGCACCACCGGCACCATCATGGGCTGCTCGCGCTACCTCAAGGAACAGAACCCCTCCATCCAGATCGTCGGCGTGCAGCCCACCGAAGGGTCGCAGATTCCCGGCATCCGCAAATGGCCGGACGAGTATGTACCGCAAATCTGTGACTACGACCGTGTCGACCACATGATCTATGTGAGCCAGTTGAATGCAGAGGAAACCACCCGCCGGATGGCGCGCGAGGAAGGCATCTTCGCCGGCGTCTCGTCCGGCGGCGCGCTGTGGGCTGCGCTGCAGCTGTCCAAAGAGGTTCAGAACGCCGTCATCGTCTCCATCGTCTGCGACCGCGGCGACCGTTATCTGTCGACGGGCGTATTCCCTGCCGCGTAATTAGCGGGTAGCGGATGGCCAAAACCAAGACGATCTACACCTGCACCGAATGCGGCGGACAGTCGCCCAAGTGGCAGGGTCAGTGCCCCCACTGCAACGCCTGGAATACCCTGGTCGAGACCATCGCCGAATCAGCGAAACCGCGTTTCGCCGCGTTGGCGGCGACCAGCACCGTGCAACTGCTGCATGACGTCGAGGCCTCCGAGGAAAGCCGCATCGCCACCGACATCGGCGAACTCGACCGCGTGCTTGGCGGCGGCCTGGTGCCGGGCGGGGTGGTGCTGATCGGCGGCGACCCCGGCATCGGCAAGTCGACGCTGCTGTTGCAAGCCCTGGCCGGTCTATCCGGCAACCTGAAAACGCTCTACATCAGCGGCGAGGAATCGGCGCGCCAGGTCGCGCTGCGCGCGCGGCGGCTTTCCCTGCCCGAGACCAATCTGCCGGTGCTGCCGGAAATCCGGCTGGAAGCCATCCTCGCGCAGCTGACCGAGATGAAGCCCGAGGTTGCGGTGATCGACTCGATCCAGACCGTCTATTCGGAGGCGCTGACCTCCGCGCCCGGTTCGGTGGCGCAGGTGCGCGAGTGCGCCGCGCAGCTGACGCGCCACGCGAAGCAGACCGGCACCGCCATCATCCTCGTCGGCCACGTCACCAAGGAAGGCGCCATCGCCGGCCCGCGCGTGCTCGAGCACATCGTCGACACTGTGCTGTATTTCGAGGGTGACACCGGTTCGTCCTTCCGGCTGGTGCGCGCGTTCAAGAACCGCTTCGGTGCAGTCAACGAGATCGGCGTGTTCGCGATGACCGAAAAAGGCCTCAAGGGCGTCTCCAACCCCTCAGCGATCTTCCTGTCGCGCCACGGCGAGCCGGTGCCGGGTTCGTGCGTGCTGGTGACGCAGGAAGGCACGCGGCCGCTGCTGGTGGAAATCCAGGCGCTGGTCGATTCCAGTCACGCGCCGAGCCCGCGCCGATTGAGCGTCGGCCTGGAGCAGAACCGCCTCGCCATGCTGCTCGCCGTGCTGCACCGCCACGCCGGCATCGCCTGCTTCGATCAGGACGTGTTCGTCAACGCCGTCGGCGGGGTGAAGATCAGCGAACCCGCCGCCGACCTCGCCGTGCTCGCCGCCATCGTGTCCTCGCTCCGCAGCCAGCCGCTGCCCGACAAGCTGGTGATGTTCGGCGAAGTTGGCCTCGCCGGAGAAATCCGCCCGGTACAGCGCGGCCAGGAGCGCCTCAAGGAAGCCGCCAAGCTCGGCTTCACCCAGGCCATCGTCCCGGCCGCCAACCAGCCCAAGCAGAAGATCGCCGGCATGACGGTGCATGCGGTGCAGCGGCTGGACGAGGCGATCCGTTTGTTCAGGGAAAGCTGAGCGTTTTCATTCCATGACCTCGCCCGCGCATAGTTTTCCCCTTCACGGCCCCGGGCTGCGCGGTGCCAGGCGCCCTCGCGTGGCCATCGTCGGCCGCACCGGCAGCGGCAAGCACAGCATTTTTCGTGCGGCCGCCAGTACGTCCACCCACCACGAGCGTCTGGCCGGCATCGGGCCTGCGTATGAGGAATGCCTGGTCGAGGTAGGGATCGACCAGATTTCCCTGGTCGCCTTACCCGCCATCGGCGGCCTGCACCATCTGGATGCGGACGCCTGTGTGACGTTGAAGTATCTGTTGTGGGGCGACCGCTGGCCGGCCATCGCGCAGCACGAGACGAACCAGCCCGACAGCACATTTGCCGCTCCGGATGTGCTGCTGGTGGTGATGGATGCCACGGCGCTGGAACGCGATCTCGAGCTCGCGCTGGAGTTGATGCAGCTGGGGAGGCCGATGGTGTTTGCGCTCAACCGCATGGACGAGGCACGTGCCCGGCGACGCTTCATCAATGTGCGCGCCCTGTCGGCCCAACTGGGCGCGCCGGTGGTGCCGACCGTGGCGCACATGGGCATCGGCCTGGCCGATCTGTATACCACCGTGGTGCACGTCGCCCGCGAAGCAAGATTTCTGCAACCGCATCCGGCGACTCCGCCCTACAGTGCGCACATCGAAGCGCAATTGCGGGCCATTGCCGAGATCGCGCGCCAGCCGGACGTGGCGGCGGCTTTCGCAGTCCCCGAGACGCTACTGACGCTACAGCTCGCGGAAAACGACGGTTATTTCGCACAGGAATTGCAGGCGCATTTCCCCGATCGCTACGCGGCCTTGCTCGCCGCGCGCGCCATTGCCGATGCGGCCTTGCCGCGCCGGCTGGCGGAGGAGCTGCATGCCGATCGGCATCACCGCGCCGCCCTGCTGACCGAGGCGGCGACCCGCCCCGGTCAGGAAGGTGCGCCGCCGCGCTGGCAGGTGTGGGCCGATGATCTTTTCCTGCATCCGCGCTGGGGCTTCGTCGGCACGCTGGCGGTGTTCGCGCTGGTGCTGCTGTTCGTATTCGAGGTGAGCGCCGTGCTCGACAGCCTGACGGTCGCGCGCTTGATCGCGTGGGCCGAGCCGTGGCAGCCGACCGAACTCACGGGCGTGCTCGGCCGCGCGGTGCTCGACGGCTTCATCGGTCTCGCCGGCATCGTCATTCCCTACATGATTCCATTGGTGTTGCTGCTGGTGTGGCTGGAGGAATCCGGGATCATGCACCGCGTGGCCTTCGTGGTCGATCGCGGCTTCCATCGGCTGGGGCTGCACGGCGGCGTCGCCCTGCCGTTCCTGATGGGGCTGGGCTGCAACGTGCCTGCGCTGGCCGCAACCGCGGCCGTCACCCACGGCCGCGACCGCACGGTAGCCTCGCTGCTGATCACCTTCCTGCCGTGTTCGGCGCGCTCGGCCATCATCCTTGCGGTGGGTGGAAAATATCTCGGCGGCTTCGGCGTGTTCGCCCTCTTCATGCTCGCGCCCGTCGTCGTCAGCCTGGTCGGCAAGCTCCTGAAGCGCCGCTATCCCGAGACCACGCCAGGCATGATCCAGGAAATTCCCGCCTACGCCGTGCCCACCCTGCGCGCCTTGCTGGCCAATACCTGGGAGCGCAGCCGCGACATCGTCACCATCGTGCTGCCGCTCCTGGTGGCGGGCAGCGTGGTGCTGGCACTGCTGAGCCATTACGGCGCCGATGCCTGGGTCAATCTCACGCTCACGCCGGTGACGGTGTGGTGGCTGGGGCTGCCGGTGGCGCTTGGGGTGCCGATCCTGTTCGGCGTGCTGCGCAAGGAACTGTCGCTGCTCATGGTGTTCCAGGCGCTCGGCACGCAAGAGCTGGCCAGCGTGCTCGACACCACGCAGATTGCCACCTTCCTGGTGTTCCTGACTTTTTACGTGCCCTGCGTGTCCACTTTCGCCATGATGCTTAAGCTGCTCGGCCGGCGTGACGCGCTCTATTCGGTCGCGCTTTCCATCGGCGTGGCGCTTGCCGTGGCGGCGGTGGTGCGCGGGGCGCTGGAACTGGTGGGGTGGGTGTTGTAGCGGCGGTGTCTTCGGGATGACCGTCTAGGTCAACCCATCACCTGCCCATGCTCCCGCGTGTCGTGGAACGCGACCTTGGGCCAGCGCTCCTGCGCCAGTTGCAGATTCACCCGCGTATCCGCCAGATAGACCAGGTTGCCGTCGACGTCCTTTGCCAGCTTCAGCGTATTGGCCTTGGTGAATTCAGCCAGGTGCTGGGCATCCGGGCAGGTGACCCAGCGCGCGGTGTGGATGCCGGCGTTCTCGAAGGTGGCGTCGACGCCGTATTCGGTTCTCAGCCGATGCGCAACGATCTCGAACTGCAGCGGGCCGACGGCGCCGATCAGGAGCGTATTGTCAGCGAAGGGGGCAAACACCTGCACCGCGCCTTCCTCACCGAGTTCCAGTAGGCCTTTGTTCAGTTGCTTGGCGCGCAGTGGATCGCGCAGGCGCGGCTTGGAGAAGAGTTCGGGGGCGAAGTAGGGGATGCCCTTGTACTGCAGGGCCTCGCCTTCGGTGAGGGTGTCGCCGATGTGCAGCTGGCCGTGGTTGTGGATGCCGATGATGTCGCCGGCCACGGCGTCTTCCATGCGGGTGCGCTCGTTGGCCATGAAGACGACGGCGTTGGCGATCTTCATGTCCTTGCCGGTGCGGCGGTGGCGCACCTTCATGCCGGGGCTGTAGCGGCCCGAGCAGACGCGGAAGAAGGCGATGCGGTCGCGGTGCTGCGGATCCATGTTGGCCTGGATCTTGAACACGAAACCGGTGAACTTGGGTTCGGCGGGGTCGACCGTGCGTTCGATGGCCTCGCGCGGCAGCGGCGACGGCGCCCAGTCGGACAGCGCGCGCAGCACTTCGCGCACGCCGAAGTTGTTGATGCCGGAGCCGAAGAAGACGGGGGTTTGTTTGCCGGCGAGAAAGTCGTCGATGTTGAAGGTGGCCCCAGCGCCGCGCACCAGTTCGATCTCGGACAAGAGCGTGTCGGCTTCGAGCGGAAAGCGCTCCCGCAACGCCGCTTCTCCCAGCCCCTGCAGCGATTCGAACTGCTGGCCGGCGTTTTCCTCGCCGGCCTTGAAGCGCAGGATCTCGTCGTGGATCAGGTGGTAGACGCCCTGGAAGCGCTTGCCCATGCCGATCGGCCAGGTCACCGGCGCGCAGTGGATCTTCAGGATCGACTCGATCTCGTCGAGCAGTTCCAGCGGCTCGCGCACCTCGCGGTCGAGCTTGTTGATGAAGGTGATGATGGGCGTATTGCGCATCCGGCACACTTCCAGCAGCTTGATCGTCTGTTCTTCCACGCCCTTGGCGGCGTCGACCACCATGATCGCGGCGTCGACCGCGGTGAGCACGCGGTAGGTGTCTTCCGAGAAGTCCTTGTGGCCGGGGGTGTCGAGCAGGTTGAACACGCAGTCGTCGTAGGAGAACTGCATCACCGAGCTCGCGACCGAGATGCCGCGTTCCTGTTCCACGGCCATCCAGTCGGAGGTGGCGAACTTGCCGCTCTTCTTGGCCTTGACCGTGCCGGCCATCTGGATCGCGCCGCCGAACAGCAATAGCTTCTCTGTGAGTGTGGTTTTACCCGCATCGGGGTGCGAGATAATCGCAAAAGTGCGGCGTTTCCTGACGTCGCGTACCAGGGCGGGATCGCCGGTTTGTGCCGGCGCGGTCTGAGTGGATTCCATCGGGGAGGGCAGGCTGATATGAAGCAAGCCGCAATTTTAAGCTATTTCACGCGACAGCCCGGCCCGATGTCGTGCCTGGCAGGTACGGTGTTGCCTCTGCTCGATAAGAAATCAGGCTATATTTGCCGGACCCTTGATAAAAAATAAATATTGGTCTTGAAATCCCCCCGCCTCCTGCTGCCCGTTGTCGCCTTGGCCGTGCTGCTTGCACTGGCGACCATGGCCTGGCAATGGCGCGTCGGACTGGAGGGCACGCACGATCAGCGCGTCGTCAGGGTGGGGCTCTACGAAAACGCACCCAAGGTCTACACCGACGCGAACGGCCAGCCGGCTGGCCTGTTCGTCGAACTGCTGGACGCGATGGCGCGCGACGAAGGCTGGCAACTGCGCTATATCCCGTGCCAGTGGTCGAGCTGCCTCCAGCAGCTGGCGCTTGGGCAGATCGACCTGATGCCCGATGTGGCCTTCTCGAGCGAGCGCGCCCAGCGTTACGATTTTCACGGCGTCTCGGTCGCCAGCAGCTGGTCCCAGGTTTACAGCGCCCCCCACCTCAAGGTGCAATCGCTCACCGATCTTGCCGGCCGGCGCATCGCCATCCTGCAGGGCGGGATCCAGCAAGCCTTCTTCGCCCAGTTGATGGCGGGCAGCCACCTCGCCTACCAGGCCGTGCCGGTGACGTCGCTGGACCAGGGGTACGCCGCCGTGGCGGCGGGCGAGGCCGATGCCGTGGTGACCAACAGTTTCTATGCCGCGCGCAATGGCGACCAGTACAAGTTGCAGGAAACGCCAATCGTCTTTCTGCCATCGACCCTTTACTTTGCGACGACGAAAGGCCGCAACGCCGATCTGCTGGCGCGCATCGATGCGCATCTGACCGCCTGGCGGCACGATCCCGATTCGGTCTATTTCGAGGCTCTGCATCGCACGATGGCGGCGGCGTCCGCCACGCGGATACCACGCTGGGTGCGCTGGTCGCTGGCCGGGCTGGCGGCGGCGATGTTGCTGCTGCTGCTGATCAGCCTGCTGCTGCGCTGGCAGGTGGACCAGCGGACGCGGGCGCTGGTGAGGACGACGCAGGAGCTGGAGCGCCAGCGTGCCGATCTGGAGCGGCTGGTGGCGGAGCGCAGCGGCGAATTGCAGGCCCTGTTCGATTCCGCCAGCGTGGGGATCGTGCTGGCGAAGGAGCGGATCGTCGTGCGCAGCAACCGGCGTATGGACGAACTGTTCGGCTGTGCGCCGGGCGAGCAGGTCGGCCGGTCGACGCGCATGTGGTATGCCGATGACGCCAGCTTCATCCAGGTCGGCCAGGAGATGTATGCGCAGATCGCGCGGGGCGAAACTCATGTGCGCGAGCAACCGGTCGTGCGCAAGGACGGCAGCCGTTTCTGGTCCCGGATGTCGGTGCGCAGTGTCGATCCCGCCGATCCGTCCAAGGGGGTAGTGGGCATCATCGAGGACATCACGGCCGAACGCGCCGCCATGGAGGCCATGCGCACGGCCAAGGCCCTGGCCGAGGAGGCGACGCGCATGAAGTCGGATTTCCTGGCCAACATGAGTCACGAAATCCGCACCCCGATGAACGCCATCCTCGGCATGCTCTATCTGGCGCTCAAGGGCGACCTGGCGCCCAGCCTGCGCAACCACCTGACCAAGGCACAGGGCGCGGCGCATTCGCTCCTCGGCATCATCAACGACATTCTCGATTTTTCGAAGATCGAAGCCGGCAAGCTGGAGATCGAAAGCGTTGAGTTCGGCCTCGACGGGGTGATGGAACAGTTGGCCGACGCGATCAGCTACCAGCTCGAGCACAAGGGCATCGAATTCCTCATCCGCTATGACGTGTCGATCCCGCCGGTGCTGATTGGCGATCCGCTGCGCCTGGGCCAGGTGCTGCTCAACCTGTGCGGCAACGCCGTGAAATTCACCGAGCAAGGCGAAGTCGAACTGGCGCTCAGCGGCATCGACCTCACCGACACGGCGCTCACCCTGCAGGCCTGCGTGCGCGACTCCGGCATCGGCATGACGGCGGAGGTGCAGTCCCGACTGTTCGAGAAATTCACCCAGGCCGACCAGTCGACCACGCGCCGTTTCGGCGGTACCGGCCTGGGACTCGCCATTTCCAGGAATCTGGTCGAACAGATGGGCGGCCGCATCTGGGTGGAGGATTCGCAGCCGGGGGTGGGTACGACGATCTGCTTCACGGTCCGGTTTCTGATCGCCCAGCAGGCCGAGGCGCGGCGGCGCGAGCTGGTGGAGCAGGCGGGCCCGCTGCTCAAGGGGATCCGTGTCCTGGTGGTGGACGACAACGAAGTGTCGTGCGAAATCCTGGCGGGGATGCTGCGCTTCTTCCATCTCGACGTGGAAACGGCGCAAAGCGGCCCGGCCGCCCTGGCGGCGCTCAAGGCGGCAGGCGACGCGCCCTTCGACCTGGTGCTGATGGACTGGCGCATGCCGGGGATGAACGGTGACGAGGCGACGCAGCGCATCCATCGCGATCTGCCCGGCCCGCACCAGCCCAAGGTGGTGATGGTGACCGCCTACGGGCGCGAGGACGTGATCCGGCTGGCCGAACAGGTGGGCGTGAACGGCTTTCTCATCAAGCCGGTGTCGCCGTCGACGCTGCTCGACACCATCCTCTCGGTGCTGGGGCGCGGACGCATCCTCGGCCCGGACGACCGGCTACGCGGCAACCCGCTGGATCACGCGGTGTCTGCCGGCCAGCTGGCCGGCGCCCGCCTGCTGCTGGTCGAGGACAACGACATCAACCGCGAATTCGCCACCGAGCTGCTGCGCAGCGAAGGCATCGAGGTGGACGTGGCCGTGAATGGCCAGGAGGCGGTCGAGAAGGTGCGGATGCAGGATTACGATGCCGTCCTGATGGACATCCAGATGCCGGTCATGGACGGCCTGGAAGCGTCTCGCCGGATTCGTGCGCTGGCAGCGGCGCCCGGCGGCGAGCGTTTCGCCACGCTGCCGATCATCGCCATGACCGCGCTGGCCATGGTGCAGGATGCCGAAAAGAGCCAGAGCGCAGGGATGAACGACCATGTCACCAAACCGGTGGCGCCCGACCGACTGCTGAGCGTGTTGGCGAAATGGCTGCACCTGCGGGCGCCTCGTAGTGGCGCGGCGGTACATGCCGCGCCGGAACGACGCATGGAGGATATCCCGCCCGCGCTGCGGGCGCTCGCCAGTCTCGACGCGAGCGAAGGCATTCGCCGCATCGGCGGCAAGGTCGAGGCATACTGCAGGCAGTTGCGCCGTTTTCGCGAGCGCTATGCCGACGCCGGCGAGGAACTCCAGCGGCTGCTGGCGCAGGCGAACCTGCAGCAGGCGGAAGCGTATTGCCATGCACTGAAGGGCGTCACCGGGAATATCGGGGCCACGGCGCTGTACGAGAAAGTGGGCGAGGTCGACACGCTGCTGAAGCAGGAGACGCTGCCTCCCCCGGCCGTGCTGGCGGACTTGCAGGCGCGACTGCAGGCGGTGATGCAGGATATCGACAGCCTGGCATCCCGACTTCCGCCGGCCCCCGTGCCTGCTGCCGAACCGCTCGATGCGGCCGGGATTCGGGCGCGGCTGGACCGTCTGGCGCGGGCCCTGGACGGCGACCTGGGGGCGGCGGAGCCCCTGTTGCTGGAACTGCGCGCGGGCGTGTGCGGTACGCCGCTGGAAGCGGAGATCGCAGCACTGGCCGCCGAGGTCGATGTCTTCGCCATCGATGAAGCACGGATGCAGCTCCGTACGCTGCTGGAACGCCTGAAATCGGAAACGGAGTGAGCCTATGACGCAATCCGCCCCGGGTCGCCCCCGCATCCTCATCGTCGACGACGTGCACGAGAATCTGCACGCGCTGATGCATGTCCTGCGCGACGACTATGCGATCATTGCGGCCACCAGCGGCGAGAAGGCCCTCCAGCTTGCCCAGCACCAGCCACCGCCCGACCTGATCCTGCTCGATATCCGCATGCCGGGCATGGACGGCTATTCCGTGCTGGCCCACCTGAAATCGCACCCCGCTACCGCGGACATCCCCGTCATGTTCGTCACGGCGCAGGACGATGCCACCGACGAGGCGCGCGGCCTCAGGCTCGGCGTGGCCGATTACCTCGTCAAGCCGGTCAATCCGGAACTGCTGCATGTGCGCATCCGCACCCAGCTCGAATTGCAGCGCTACCGGAAGAACCCGGTGATGTTCGACATTGCCGAGCATGCCGATCCGGAACGCCCGCCCTCGCTGCTGGTGGTCGACGACATTCCGGAAAACATCCATGAGCTGCTGGAGGCGCTGAAGGACGACTACCGGATCCTGGTCGCCCGCACCGGCGCCAGGGCGATCGAGCTGGTCGAAGGGCCGACGCCGCCCGACCTGGTCCTGCTCGACATCATGATGCCGGAGATGGATGGCTACGAAGTCTGCCGGCGCATCAAGGCGACGCCGGCCGGCAACCGCATTCCGGTCATCTTCGTCACGGTGGTCGATGCGACGCAGCAGAAGGTCAGGGGATTCAGCATCGGCGCGGCCGACTACATCACCAAGCCGTTCGACATCGATGAGGTGCGCGCGCGCGTGCGCACGCACCTCGAGCTTGCCCGGCTGCGCCATTTTCTCGAGGACCAGGTGGCACAGCGCACGGCCATGCTCGAGCAGAGCGAGGAGAAGTACCGCATCCTGGCCGACTATTCGCCCAACTGGGAGTACTGGCTGGCCCCCGACGGCAGTTATCTCTATGTCTCGCCGGCCTGCCAGGATGTATCGGGCTACGCCCCCGCCGATTTCTTCACCGACGCCGGCCTGATGGAGAAGATCATCCATCCGGACGATCTGGAGGCCTGGCGAAAGCAGGGTCCGTGCGCGTCCAGTGCCAATCCGGAACTGCTCATCTTCCGCATCCGCGCTCGCGACGACGGCGAACGCTGGATCGAGCATGTATGCCGGAAGGTACATGACGCGACAGGCAAGGCGCTGGGCGTGCGCGGCTCCCATCGCGACATCACCGATCGCCAGCGGGCCGAGCAGAAGCTGGATTTCTTCGCGCACCGCGATCCGCTGACCGGCCTGCCCAATCGCGCGCTGTTCGCGCAACTGCTGGCACAGGCCGTCCTCAATGCCGAACGCAGCCAGGGCCGGTTTGCCCTGTTGTTCCTCGATCTCGACAGCTTCAAGACCGTCAACGAGAGCCTCGGCCACAGCGTGGGCGACCAGCTGCTGGTCGAGGTGAGCAAGCGCCTGCTGGACCTGCTGCCCGATGGCAGCGTGATCGCCCGTATCGGCGGCGACGAGTTCTACATCATCGTCGAGCGCGGCATGAGCCTGCCCGGCATCGATCTGGTCGCCCAGCACATGATCGATGCGCTGGGCGAACGCTTCCATCTGGATGGCAAGCAGATCTACACCGGCGCGAGCATCGGCATCGCGCTGTATCCGGCCGATGGCCGCGATGCCGCGACCCTGCAGAGCAGCGCCGACGCCGCACTCCACCAGGCCAAGGCGCAGGGGCGGGGTATCCTGCGCTTCTTCTCGCCGGAGATGACCAGCCGCTCCAAGGAGCGCTTGACGCTCGAAGCCGACCTGCGCCGCGCGCTCGAGCGGCAGGAACTGTGTCTGTACTACCAGCCGCAGGTCGACCTCACCAGTGGCAAGATCGTGGGCCTTGAAGCGCTGGTGCGCTGGCAACACCCGGAGCGGGGCATGATCCCGCCCGACGCATTCATCCCGCTGGCCGAGGAAAGCGGCCTGGTGGTGCCGCTCGGGGATTGGGTGTTGCGTGCGGCATGCCGTCAGATCAGGGCCTGGTCGGATAGCGGACAGGCGCCCCGGCAGGTTTCGGTGAACGTTTCCGCCGTCCAGCTCAACCGGGGGCATCTGGTCAAATCGGTGAAAGAGGCGTTGCAGGACAGCGGGATCGCCCCCGCGCAGCTCGAGCTTGAAATCACCGAAAGCTTCGTCCTGGTGGACCGGGACCAGTCCTTCAAGGCGCTGGCCGAACTCAAGGCCTTGGGCGTATGCCTGTCGATCGACGATTTCGGCACCGGCTATTCCTCGCTGGCCTATCTTCAGCAGCTGGCGGTACACAAGCTGAAAATCGACATTTCCTTCGTGCGCGACGTGACGACCAACAGCGGCAATGCCTCGATCGTCAAGGCCGTGATCGCCATGGGCCACAGCCTCGGGCTCGAGATCATCGCCGAGGGCGTGGAGGACGAGGAGCAGGCGCGCTACCTGCGCGCGCTGCAATGCGACGTGATGCAGGGTTACCTGATCAGCCGGCCGTTGCCAGCCGACGATATGACGCGTTTCATGGGATCGTTCAAGCCGGCCTGAGGGGAGGTGCCGGCACGGCCCGGCCTGCTGAAAACACTTCCCCTTATTCCCGCATAGAAAACTTCGATTGAGAATGCGCACTTGGCCGTGGCGGCAGGCATGGCCTTCGGAGTACCATTTCAGGGATTCACTTATGGGCGAAATGCCCGACCGTCCGGGGCGGTTTTTCGGGCGGTTTCAAATGATTTTGCATCCATTGGATGGAGGAAACAACAATGACGGAGCATGTTGCGACCAACGAGACGATTCTCGTGGTGGGCGGCGGGATTTCCGGCATGACCGCCGCGCTCGAAGCGGCCGAAACCGGCAAGAACGTCGTTCTGGTTGAGAAAAATCCCGCACTGGGCGGACGGACTTCCCAGTTGTATCGCTACTTCCCCAAGCTGTGCCACCCCACCTGCGGTCTGGAAATCAACCTGCGCCGCCTCAAGAACAACCCCCGCGTGCGCGTGCTGACGCTCGCCGAAGTCTCCGGCATCGAAGGCGGTACCGGCGACTATACCGCCACCATCAAGATCAAGCCGCGCTACGTGAACGAGAACTGCACCGCCTGCGGCGATTGCGGGCGCGCGGTCGAGACGATGGTGGACGATCCGTTCAACTACAACCTCGGCCAGCACAAGGCGGCCTACCTGCCGAATGCGATGGCCTATCCGCAGCGCTACGTGCTGGACCCGGCGATCATCGGTACCCCCGATGCGGACAAGGCCAAGGCCGCCTGCAAATACGGCGCGATCGACCTCGACATGAAGGAGGAGACGATCCAGGTCAAGGCCGGCGCGGTGGTATGGGCGACCGGCTGGAAGCCCTATGACGCGGCGAAGATTCAGCCCTACGGCTATGGCCGCTTCAAGAACGTCATCACCAGCGTCGAGTTCGAGCGCCTGGCCGACATCCACGGCCCCACCGGCGGCAAGATCCTGCGTCCCAGCGACGGCAAGGAAGCGAAGAACATCGCCTTCATCCAGTGCGCCGGCTCGCGTGACGAGAACCACCTGCGTCACTGTTCGCGCATCTGCTGCATGGCGTCGCTGAAGCAGACGCACTACGTGCGCGAGAAGTATCCGGAAGACGGCAAGTCGACCATCTACTACATCGACATCCGCGCCATCGACCGCTTCGAGGATTTCTATCAGAAGGTGCAGGCCGATCCCTCGGTCACCTTCATCAAGTCCAAGGTCGCGAAGATCACCGAGGACGAGCAGGGCAACCCGGTATGCTGGGGCGTCAACACCGAAGGCTACAAGCGCTACACCACGCCGCACGACCTGGTGGTGCTGGCGGTCGGCATGGAGCCCTCGGTCAAGGGCATCAACATTCCCGGCCACATCGTGGCGGATTCGAGCGGCTTCATCGAAGCCGATCCGGCCAACGGTGCCGTGTTCGGCGCCGGTTGCGCGTCGAATGCGCTGGACGTGAACCGTGCCGTGCAATCGGCCACCGCGGCGGCATTGCGCGCCATCCAGGTGGTCAACAAAGTAGCGAAGGCGGAGGCGTAAACAATGGCTGACATCAAAGTCGCAGCGTATATCTGCAAGGGCTGCGGACTCGGCGAGCGTCTGGATACGGACGCATTGGTCAAGATCGCACAGAAGGACGGCAAGGTGCCGCTGGCGAAATCGCACGATTTCCTGTGCAACGCCGACGGCGTGGCGATGATCAAGAACGACATCGCGAACGAAGGCGTCACCCACATCATGATCGGCGCCTGCTCGCGCCGCGCCAAGACCGAAGCGTTCTTCTTCCCCGAAAACGCGGTGGCGCGTGCCAACCTGCGCGAAGGCGTCATCTGGATCCGTCCCGATACCGAGGAAGCGCGCGAAACCACGCAGGACATGGCGGAAGACTACATCCGCATGGGTTGCGCCGAAGTGAAGGCGATGACCGCACCCGGCGGCAACACCAATACCGGCAGCAGCAAGACCCTGCTGGTGGTGGGCGGTGGCGTGACCGGCATGACGACCGCGATCGAAGCGTCGAAGACCGGTTATTCGGTGGTGCTGGTGGAAAAGTCCGGCGAACTCGGCGGCTGGGCCGGCAAGCTCTACAAGCGCACGCCGGTGCACGAGCCTTTCAAGTCGCCGGCCGATACCGGCGTGGCCGACCTCGCCTCCCTGGTGATGGGCGACAGCAACATCAAGGTCTACCTCAACGCCACCATCGCCAAGACCGATGGTGCGCCGGGCCGTTTCGTGGTCGATATCGCCACCGAATCGGGTGCGACGCACACCGAAGACATCGGTGCGATCGTGCAGGCAACCGGTTTCACGTTGTACGACATGAACAAGCTGCCCGAACTCGGCGGCGGCAAGTCGCCCAACGTGGTCGACCAGGCCGGCCTCGAAGCGCTGGCGAAAGCGGCTGCGGCAGGAGACGGCATCATTCGCCGTCCGTCGGACAACCAGCCGGTGAAATCGGTGGTGTTCGTGCAATGCGCCGGCCAACGCGACCCGACCGGCACGCACCTGTCCTACTGCTCGGGTTTCTGCTGCAACGCCAGCATCAAGCAGGCGATGTACTTCAAGGATACCAATCCGTCCGTCGACACCACCATCATCTACACGGACCTGCGTACCCCCGGCAACGGCGAGGACTTCTACCGTAGCGCGCAGGAGAAGGGCGTCATCTTCACCAAGGGCAAGGTCGCCGAAGTGGTGCCGAACGGCAATACCAGCACGGTCAAATTCAACGACCTGATCCTGGGCGACACCGACGCGTCGATGGTGGACGTCGACCTGGTGGTGCTGGCGACCGGCCAAGTGGCGAACTCGGGCATCAACATCGATGCGCTGACCAAGCCGCAGGTCGAGGGCCAGGAAGGCGAGTCCGCAGCTGCCGGCACGGTGGAAGTGAAGCCGATCTCCATCCTCAACCTGACCTATCGTCAGGGCCCGGATGTGCCGCAGTTGAAGCAGGGCTTCACCGATTCGCACTTCATCTGCTTTCCCTACGAGACCCGCCGCACCGGCATCTACACCGCCGGGCCGGTGCGCCGCCCGATGGACATCGTGCAGGCGCGCGAGGATGCCACCGGTGCCGCGCTGAAAGCGATCCAGGCACTGGAAAATGCCGAGCTCGGCCGCGCCGCGCATCCGCGCTCGGGCGACCTGTCGTTCCCGAAGGTGCGTCTGGAAGGCTGTACGCAGTGCAAGCGCTGCACGGTGGAATGTCCGTTCGGCGCCATCGACGAGGACGAAAAGCGCTTTCCGGTATTCAACGAATCACGCTGCCGCCGTTGCGGGACCTGCATGGGCGCCTGCCCGGTGCGCGTGATCTCGTTCGAGAACTATTCGGTCAACACGGTCGGTGCGCAGATCAAGGCGGTCGATATCCCCGACGAGTTCTCGGAAAAGCCGCGCATCCTGATCCTGGCGTGCGAGAACGACGCCTACCCGGCGCTCGATATGGCGGGCATGAGCCGCAACGAGTACTCGGCCTTCGTGCGCATCATTCCGATCCGCTGTCTCGGTTCCGTCAACACCATCTGGATCACCGATGCACTCAACGCCGGCTACGACGGCGTGATGCTGATGGGCTGCAAATCCGGCGACGAATATCAGTGCCACTTCGTCAAGGGTTCCGAACTGGGGCGTGTGCGCATGTCCAAGATCGATGACACGTTGAAGACGCTGAATCTGGAATCGGAGCGTGTGCGCGATCTCGAAGTCGCCATCACCGACATCGAGCGGGTGCCCGACATGATCAACAAGTATGCCGCCGAGCTGGTTGCCGTAGGCCCCAGCCCGTTCAAAGGCTTCTAACAGGAGACCCACCATGAGCGCAAACACCGCACTGGCGGAGAAATACCGCAACAACTTCCTGAAGGAAATCGAAGAACAGGTCGAGATGGGCGACTGGGTGAAGATGTGCATGCAATGCGGCGTCTGCTCCG
>NZ_MEGP01000033.1:0-34508 GCF_001725555.1 Thiobacillus sp. SCN 63-57
TGAAGACTCTTGCAAGCCGATACAAAGCTTAAATAGTAATCGCAAACGTCCAGTCATCGCCGCCCTGGTTTTGACTTTCTTCCCCTCTCAGCCCCGCCGGAAATCGAGCCTGCCGGGCGGATCAGCGGCGAAGGTGTTTGAGCCCCGCCCACAAAAAATCAATTGAAAACATCGAAGGCGGGGCGAGTTCTTCGCCGCCCGTTCGGCGGGCTCGATTTTCGGGAATTCGGGGATGTCGGGGTCGCCTTCTTTTGGTTCCTTTTCTTGGCGAGACAAGAAAAGGAACTAGCTGCCGGGCTACCCCCGGCCAACGGTCAACAGTCCTGCGAGGAACTCAGCTATTGCCAACGGCGCTTCGACAGGCTCAGCGCGAACGGTGGTGAGGTAGGCGGCAACACGCCCTACTCCACCGTAATCGGCACAGCCAAATTCCCCTTCCCCTCCGCCGCAAAAAACCGCTCCACCACCTCCAGCTTCCTTGTCCGCGTCATCGCCGGAAGCGCATTCAACAACAACTTCCCATACGGCTTGTCCGCCAGCCGCGTATCGCAAATCATCAACACGCCGCGATCGGTCTCGGTGCGGATCAGCCGCCCGGCCCCCTGCTTCAGGCTGATCGCCGCGTGCGGCAATTGATAATCCATGAAGGGCTTGCCGCCGTTTTTCTCGGCCTGGGCGATACGCGCCGCGACCACCGGATCGTCGGGCGGCTGGAACGGCAGCTTGTCGATGATGACGACGGACAGCACGTCGCCGGGCATGTCGACGCCCTCCCAGAAACTCTGACTGCCCAGCAGCACGGCGTTGCCGGCCTTTTGGAAACGGACTAGCAATTCGTTCTTGGGCGCCTCGCCCTGCACCAGCAGCGGGTAGTCCCACCCGCGAAATTTGAACGCATCGATCAACAGGCTGCGCGCCCGTTCCAGCGCACGCAGGCTGGTGAACAGGATGAACGCGCGGCCGCGGCTGACTTCGAGCACCGGCAACGCGGCCTTGACGACAGCGTCGGTGAACTCGGGCGTGTTGGGCGCGGGAAGATTCTGCGGGACGTAGAGCACGCCCTGGCGCGGGTAATCGAAGGGACTGTCGACGCACAGGGTTTCTGCGTCCTCGATGCCCAGGCGCGTTTTCAGATGGGTGAAGTCGCCGCCCACTGACAGCGTGGCCGACGTCAGGATCCACGCCTGCGCGCGCTCGGTGAGCTTGGCGCCGAACATGGCGCCGACCGACAGCGGCGTCGCGTGCAGCAGCAGCGAACTCATCGTGGTTTCCAGCCAACGCACGCGCGGGTTATCGGGGTCGTCGTCGCGCTGCCAACTGGCGAGCGTGCCCTGCACGGCCTGCGCGCGCTCGAAACAGTTCTTGAGGTCGGCATCGCGTTCGGCTTGGCTCTCCAGCAGCTTCACCATCTCATCGAGCGAAGCGGACAGGGCGTTCAACGCGCCCGGCCATTTGTCGTAGCGCGTCAGTTCCGCGAACGTCGACTTGACCGGGTTCTGCGGAAAAGCCAGGCGCAGGTCGCGCGTGGCCTTGCCCAGGTCCTCGGCGGCGCGCCGCAGCGCCGGGAAATCGCCCGCCTTCACCGCCGCCTGCCGTTTGGTGTCGCCCGCCAGATCAAGCAGTTGCGCGGTGGACAGCGTCTCGCCGAAGAATTGTGCGGCGGTTTCCGCCAGCTGGTGGGCTTCGTCGAGGATCACGGTGTTGCAGGCCGGCAGCAGTTCGGCGACGCCTTCGTCCTTGAGCCACAGGTCGGCGAAGAAGAGATGGTGGTTGACCACCACGACCTCGGCGTCGAGCGCAGCCTTGCGCGCCGCCATCACGAAGCAATCCTTGAAATGGCTGCACTCGCTGCCGAGGCAGTTGTCACGACTGGAAACCGCGTAATGCCAGGCGGTGGCGTCTTCCGGGATGCCTTCGGCCTCGGCGCGATCGCCGCTCGAGCTGGTTTCGGCAAAGCGGGCGATCTTGGCGAGCCAGACGGGATCGTCGCGGTGGGCGAAGCGGCCATCGGCAAGATTGCGTTGCAGATGGTGATGACAGACATAGTTGGCACGGCCTTTCAGCAGTGCCACCTTGACCGGCGATTTCAGCGCACGACGCGCAGCCGGCAGGTCGCGATGAAACAACTGGTCCTGCAAGGCCTTGGTACCGGTGGAGATCACCACCTTGCCGCCCGACAGCAGGGCGGGAATCAGATAGGCCAGCGTTTTCCCCGTACCGGTTCCCGCTTCGGCCAGCAACACGCTGTTATCGGCGACTGCGCGTTCGACTGCCTCGGCCATGGCCAGTTGTTGCGGACGCGCACGCCAGCCCGGCAGGACTGCGGCACACGCGCCATCGGGGGAAAAGAGCTGTTTCAGATCAAACATTTTTGGGCCGGATTTCAAGACGAAGTGTAACATTCACCCTAGGCAGAACCGTTTGCAGTTGCTTCAGTTCCACACGCCGCCTGCCGTTAGAACCTTAGACTTTGCCTATCCAATCCCGCCATGCGCCTATACCTGCTTTGCTTGCTGATGTCGGTATTCTCCGTCGCGGCACACGCGGCCATCGTCCAGCAGGAGATGCGCCCCGGAATCCCCGCCAATGCCGAATATCTGATCGGGCAGCGTAGCAAGCCCGCCGTATTGCTGCTGCATGGTTTCTTGCAAACGCGCGAGTTCCCCACTGTCGCCACGCTGGCCCGCGGCCTGCAGGATGCGGGCTACACGGTCCTGCTGCCCACGCTCAGCCTCAATATCCCCAACCGCATGCAGAGCCTGGCATGCGAAGCGGTACACAAACACAGCATGGAGGACGACGTGGCCGAGATCGGGCGCTGGGTGGGCTGGCTGAAGGCGCACGGCCATCGCTCCATCGTACTGGTCGGTCACAGTTTCGGCAGTTTGCAGTTGCTGGCGTATCTGAGTACCCATCCGGATCCGGCGATCAAGGCCTACATCGGCGCCTCGCTGGTCGAAGCCCAGATCGGCACCGCATCGCGCCAGGCCCTGATTGCCCAGCTGGAAGCCCAGATACAGAACCAACAACGAATCCTGGTCACCCAGCGCCTGTCATTCTGCCGGAAATACACCTCGACGCCAGAAGGCCTGTTGTCGTATGTGCGCTGGGACCAGCCTCGCCTGCTGACCGCGTTGAAGCAGGCACCGACCAGCGTACAACTCATCATGGGCGATGCCGACGGCATGCTCGGTCAAGGCTGGCTCAAGGCTTTGCAGCATATCCAGGTTCCCCTGGTGATCGTGCACGGAGGCAGCCATTTCATGGATGGCGAGCATGAATTCGATCTGCTGGACCACACGCTCAAGTTCCTTGAAGCGCATCAACAAGGATCATCCCGATGAAATGGCCCGATGCCATTTCCATCAAGCAGATCGCGCTCGCTTTCATTACCGGGCTCCTGGTACTGATGAGCCTGATCGGCGGCTTTGCCGCCTACCAGACACGCGAGGTCACCCGAAGCCTGGAACAGCACAACCAGAATGCGGCCGCTTCCGAACTGACCTCGGCCGTTCAGCGCCTGTTGCGCCAGACGGATGACCAGGCAGCCAACCTGGCAGACTGGGACGAAACCCGACAACAACTGGTACTACCCGAGTATTACTCATACTGGCGCGATCAACGGGTCTACGAAAGCGGCATGCTGCCAAGCCACTTTGTCCGGGTGGCACTGTATACCCCGTCGGGGTCGCTGCTGGCCCCGAGCCCGGCAAAAAACAGCCTGCCGGCCAGATTGCCCGCCGACGTCCCGCCTCATCGGCTATCCAGCTGGCTGGCCGATGAGGCGGGCGCCACCGTTTTGTATCATGCCTTCCCGGTTTACATCGACGAACGGCACCAAACCTTGCTCGGCTACGGCATGATCCGGCTCGATTTCATGCCGGCCCTGCTGCAGCAGGAAGCGCTCCACTTCGCGGACAAGGCCAGCATCAAGCTGACGCTGAAACCGGGCGAAAACCTGCCTGCCACCAAGCTGCTTTCAAGGCTGGCGTTCAAAGCCCAGCCCGACCCCGACCGGCTCCGCTTTCAGAGCATCCTGTCACGCACCCTGCTCGCGCTGTTTGTGCTCCTGATGGCCATGTCCCTGCTCGGTTTCGTCGTCTACAACCGCCTGCTGGTACGTCCGCTACGCCGGCTATCGCAGGATATCGATGCCATGCAGCACGGCCGGTTCAGCCCCCATTCCTCGCGTTCGCAGGCCATGCGCATCAGCGAACTGGAGAATGTCCGCCGCTCGCTGTATGACTATCAGCTGCAATTGCGCGAACTGCACGGCTCGCTGGAACACCAGAATCGCGAATTCCATTCGCAGGCACGCCAGGATGCGCTCACCGGCTGCCACAACCGGCGCGCCTATGAAGAAGACTGGGAGAAATTCCGTATCGAGCTGAAAAATGCGCCACAAGGCGTGGCCTTCCTGCTGTTCGATTGCGACCGCTTCAAGACCATCAACGACACTTACGGCCATGCCAAGGGCGACCGCGTGCTGTCCATCATCGCCGATGCACTGGTGATGGCGCTGCGCGCCAACGACCGCCTGTACCGCCTCGGCGGCGACGAGTTCGCCACCTTCCTGTCGCGCACTACCCCGGCCCAGGCCAAGCAGATCGCGCAGCGCTGCCAAAGCCTGCTCGACGCGTCGGTCTTCAGCGATCTGGGAATCAATGAACCAGTCGGGATCAGCATCGGCATCGCCTTCTGCGCGGCTGATCAGCTCGAGCATATCAACGACCTGCCCAAGCAGGCGGACATCGCCATGTACACCGCGAAACAGCCCGGCCGTACCCGCATCGCCCTGTATGGCGAAGATACCGAGCGCGCCTCGCAGACGCTGGTGGCCAGCCGCGAAACCAGCGCCCTGTTCCAGGCCCTGGCCAGCCCCGGCATGATCGAAATGCATTACCAGTCCATTCACGCGCTGCCCGGGCGCAAGGTGGATTATTACGAGGCGCTGGCGCGCATCCGTTACCACAACGACCTCATCATGCCGGACGCATTCCTGCCGGTTGTCAGCAGCCGCCGTCTGGAGGCCGGATTCGATCTGGCGGTGCTGAACCAGGTCGATGCGGACCTGTCGTCACAGCAGCTGCCGCCCGGCATCGGGATATCGATCAACCTGTCCGCTCAAAGCATTTCGCACCCCGAGATCGTGTCGCAACTGTTGGAGTTGTCGCGTCACAATGCCCGTCACCCACTGATGCTGGAAATCACGGAAACCTCGCTCATCACGCAAATGGCGGAGGTGCGCACCTATCTCGACCTGTTGCGTACCGTGAATTACCGCATCGCCATGGACGATTTCGGCACCGGCTATTCGCCGTTGCGTTATCTGGTCGATCTGCCGGTGGACGTGGTCAAGTTCGACATCTCGCTGGTGAACAAGCTGGGACAGGACAACCGTGCAAGCCAGGTGGTAGCCGACTTCGCCCGCATGATGAGCGATGCGGGCTACTCGCTGGTAGCCGAGGGTGTGGAAACCGACACCATCCTGCGCAAGGTCGAAAGCCTGGGCATCGCGCACGTGCAGGGTTACTTGCTGAGCCGTCCCATGCCGCTGGCGAAGGTGGCCGCCAGCTTCGACGACCAGAACGCAGACGTCAATTGCACCGCCTGATTCCGGGCATCAGTGCTTGCCCGAGCGCCAGATGGAAAAGATGATCCATAGGCTGTTGAAAAACGCGATCAGGAATCCCAGCAGGCCGAACAGCGGCAGGCCGAATAGCTGGGGGCCGCCCTTCACCGTCATGATGATGCTCGAGCCGACGACCAGCGAGGCCGTCAGGATGCCCATGGTCAACCGGTTGCTGGCACGGTCCAGCTGATGGCCGAACTGATCCAGTCGCTTCAGGTCGAGATCGACCTTGACCCGCCCCCGCCGCATATCGCGCAACAGATGCCGTAGGTCGCGCGGCACGTCGGCCAGCACCTCCAGCGTCTCGCGCACGCTCTTGCGCCCGCGCGCAAGCAAGGCCTGCGGCGTGTAACGCTGCTGGATGACGCGTTCCACGAAGGGCGTCACATGGTCGATCATGTGGAATTCCGGATCGAGTTGCTGACCCAGCCCCTCCAGCGTGATCAGCGTCTTGAACAACAGGGTCAGATCGGCCGGCAGGACCAGGTTGTTGTCGCGCATGACCGCCGTGATGTCGTTCAGCAATCCGCCGATTTTCACGTCCTTGAGCTGCAGATCGTCGTAGCTCTGCAGCAGTTCCGCCACGTCGTAGGCCAGGCGGTCTTCATCGCTGACCGACTCGCCGCTCCAGTCGAGCAGCACCTGCAGCAAGGCCTGCTCGTCCTTGCGCGTCAAGGCATGCAGCAGATCGACGATCTGGTTGCGGCGGGGATTGGTCAGCATCCCCACCATGCCGAAGTCGATCATGCCGATGCGGTTGTCTGGCAGGAAAAGAACATTCCCGGGGTGCGGGTCTGCATGGAAATAGCCATGTTCCAGCACCATGCGCAGCACAGCATCGGCCCCGCGTGCCGCCAGCAGTTTGGGATCGAGCCCCTGCGCGCGCAGCTTGTCGGGCGCGACGCCGGCCATCCCGATGATTTCTTCCTGCACATTGACGCGATCATTGGTGAATTCCCAGTACACCCGGGGAATTTTCACCAGCGGCTCGTCGGCGAAATGACGCGCGAACTGGTCGATGTTGCGCGCTTCCTTCGCCAGATCGAGTTCGCGATTCAAGGAACGGCGGAACTGCGACACGATTTGCGCCGGGTCATAGCGGCGCGAATCCGGCACTTCGCTTTCCAGCAGCTTGGCGGCGTGCTCCATGATGCGCAGATCGGCCTGGATCACGCCTTCGATGCCGGGCCGGCGAATCTTGACGACGACTCGCGTGCCGTCCTTGAGCGTGGCGCGATAGACCTGCGCAATGGAGGCCGCCGCCAGCGGCACCGTATCGAATTCCGCGAACACCTCGGCGGGATCGCCCTTGATAGCTGCCACCAGATCGCGATGCAACCGCTCGTAAGGCACTGCCGGCACCTGGCTGTGCAGCTTCTCGAATTCGGCGATCCAGTGCGGCGGGAACATGTCGACCCGCGTCGCCAGCACCTGGCCCAGCTTGACGAAGGTCGGGCCGAGTTCTTCCAGCGCGCGGCGCACGCGCACCGGCGCGTCGAGCTGGCTGATTTCGCTGGCACTGTGCCAGTGCAAAACCCGGCCGGCGCGCTCCAGCGCGCCACTGATGCCCAGGACGCGCACCAGGTCGCCCCCGCCATAGCGGATCATCACCGAGGCGATTTCATGCAATCGCGGCAGGTCGCGCACGACCGAAATGGTTTCCCAGAGCATCGTTGTTTCTTAGAATCAGTTAATGCCGAGAGTGTACCCGCAAGCGGCAACGACCCGCTGTCGCCGCAAGCCGCATGGCGGTAAAAGCCCGCGCCCGTCGCGGAGAGGTCAGGAACGCAGGCGCTCGCTCTGCCGCTTGAGAGAATCGGACAGGGCCTCCAGGATGCCGCTCGCCACCAGCGACAGGCGTTCGGTCGCCGTACTGGCCGACTCGCTCAGCCCGGCCCGACCTGCCGCGCCGCTGGCCTTCACGCCGTTCGCCAGTTGCTGGAGCGCTTCGCGCACCTGTTCGCCGGTGCGGGTACCGCTGATTATCAGGTGATCGCTCAGGTAGCCGAGTTCTTCCTTCAGCTTACCGCCCGATTGGCTGGCGGTCTGCTTCAGAGCCTCGACAATCTGGCCCTCCAGGTCGCGGAGTTGTTCGAGACTCGCCTTCAGTTCATTGTCCTTGAAGGATTGGCCTTGGGTGGCCGCTTCGCGCAAGGTATAGGACGCCGCCTGTGCCGCACTGCCGACGGCCTCGTCCAGACCGGCGATCGCCTGTTTGAGCCCATCCTTCATTTCGCCGCCGCGTGAAGTCAGGCCGCTACCCACGCCGGACGAGATGGCAACGACCAGTTCGCGTATGTCATTCAGCGCCATGCGCCGTTCGTGCAGCACGCGCGCAGTCAATTCGCGTACGCGCTCGTGCAGGTCGGGCGCGGACGCCGCCGCCGCGGCCTCGTCGTGCAATTGCACAAGCTGCGTATTTTCAGGGATACTCGTTTCGCCTGTGGCAGGCGTGTTCACGTCATTCATGATGCAGTCCTCAGGGTCAAGATTCGCCGCATTTGGCCGTAGTTTCGTTTCAACTATAGAGCAGATTGCTATTCGATGAAGTCCGTCCTGCTGTCAGCCATGCTGGTCGTTCTGCTCACGCAGCCTGCGCATGCCGCGCCGTCCGACGACATATCCATCTATGCGGTCAGCCTGGTGGGAAGCCCGTATCGCCTGGGCGGCACGTCGCCCGAGACCGGACTCGATTGCAGCGGCTTCGTCGACCATGTCTTCCACCAGATGACCGGCGTCAAGCTGCCCCACGACAGCCTGGCGATCAGCGAATCCACCCAAGCGCTCGACCGGGCCGATCTCCAGCCCGGCGATCTGGTTTTCTTCAACACCCTCGACCACGCGTTCTCTCACGTCGGCATCTATCTGGGCGATGGCCGCTTCGTGCATGCCACGAGCAGCCGGACCGGTTCGGTCATGGTGTCCAGGCTCAGCGATCCTTACTGGCGCGAGCGGTTCGACGGCGCTCGCCGCGTCGCCGTGCCTGCGGACCCGTCCGTGGCGGTTGCGTCGTTCGAGTAGGGCCCGCCCGAAGTTCTTCCCCATTCGCCCCTGCCGGATATCCGGGTAAGCGCCGCAAGGCTCCAACCCATGCAATTTAGAATTGATAAGCGTTCTCATTTTTAGTACGATGCGGGCATTCTTTAACTCAGCAGGAAAGCCCGCAACATGCCATTCCCCAGACTGATCACCGCGCTGCTCCTGGCCGCTGTAGCCCTGCCCGCGGCAGCCGAGAACGTCGTGGTGTATTCCGCGCGCAATGAACAACTCATCAAACCCCTGTTCGACGCCTATACCCGCGACACCGGCGTACAGATCAAATTCATCACGGACAAGGAAGGTCCGCTGATGGCACGGCTGAAAGCCGAAGGCAGGAACACCCCCGCCGACGTGCTGCTGACGGTCGATGCCGGCAATCTGTGGCAGGCCGCGGAAGAAGGCCTGCTGCGCCGGATCCAGTCGGAGACCCTGCAGGCCAACGTGCCGGCCCATTTGCGCGATCCCAACAACGAATGGTTCGGTCTGTCGGTACGCGCGCGCACCCTGGTCTACAACACCAACATGGTCAAGCCCGCCGATCTGTCGACCTACGAAGACCTGGCCAATCCGAAATGGAAAGGCCGCCTTTGCCTGCGCACGTCGAAGAAGGTTTATAACCAGAGCTTGGTCGCCATGATGATCACCGAATACGGCGAAGGCAAAACCGAGGACATGGTGCGCGGCTGGATCGCCAACCTCGCCACGTCGCCCTTCCCCGACGACACCAAGGCGATGGAAGCCGTGGCGGCCGGCCAATGCGATGTCACGCTGGTCAACACCTATTATTTCGGCCGCCTGATGGCGAAGCAGCCGAACCTGCCGCTGGCGATTTTCTGGCCCAACCAGAACCTGAAGAACAAGGCTGCCGGCGTGCACGTCAACATCTCCGGGGCGGGTGTCACGCGCTACGCCCGGAATCCAGCCGGTGCGCAGAAATTGATCGAATGGCTGTCGTCCGACAAGGCGCAGAATCTGTTCGCCGACGTCAATCTGGAATACCCGGTCAACCCGAACGTGACGCCTGACAAGACCGTGGCCGCCTGGGGCAACTTCAGACAGAACCTCATCAACGTGAAGGAGGCTGGCAGCCTGCAGGCCAAGGCCGTAAAATTGATGGATCGCGCCGGTTACAAGTAAGAAGTGCCCCATCTTGTCTGACAAGCTTGCAATGCCCTCAAGAACGCCCGCTGCGGGCGTTTTTGTTTGGTCGCCTCCCAGCGGCTGGATGCTGTTCGCCCTTGCGATCACCGCGCTGGTGCTGGTGCCGGTCGTGGTCACCTTCTCGTCGTTTGCACAGGTAGACGGCGACATCCTTGCCCACCTGACCGAATTCGTCCTGCCCGAACTGGTCGGCAATACGTTGTGGCTGCTACTCGGCGTGGGGATCGGCGTCAGCGTGCTGGGCGTGTCGTTGGCCTGGCTCACGGCGATGTGCGACTTTCCCGGCCGCCGCCTGTTCGACTGGGCACTGCTGCTGCCGCTGGCCTTGCCCGCCTACGTCACCGCCTTTGTCGCGATCGGTCTGCTGGATTTCACTGGTCCGCTGCAGACCTGGCTGCGCGAAAGCCGGGGTATCACCGGCTTGCCCGAGATCCGTTCGCGTGGTGGGGTCATCCTGGTGATGTCGCTGGCGCTCTACCCCTATGTCTATCTGATTGCGAAGAACGCCTTTGCCACGCAAGGCGCGATCGCGCTGGAAGCCGCACAATCGCTTGGCTTGTCGCGCTGGCAAGGATTCTTCCGGGTGGCGCTGCCAATGGCGCGACCGTGGATCGCCGCCGGCTTGATGCTGGCGCTGATGGAGACCCTGGCCGACTTCGGCACCATGGCGATCTTCAACTACGACACCTTCACCACCGCCATCTACAAGGCCTGGTATAGCCTGTTCTCCCTGCCGGCAGCGGCGCAGCTGGCCTCGATCCTGATTCTGTTCGTGCTGGTCGCGGTGGTGTTCGAGCAGCGTTCACGCACCCGGATGCGCTATGGTGCCGTGGGCCGCAGCGCCGCGCAGCGCCGCATCCGGCTGTCGCCGGCCCTGGCCGGGTTGGCGTTCCTGTATGCCGGGACGGTGCTGGCCGTCGCCTTCCTCATTCCGGTCATGCAGCTAGCCCTGTGGGCACGCACGGTTCTCACCGATGATCTCGATTCGCGCTACTGGGACTTCGCCTGGCATTCGGTGCTGCTGGCCGGCATCGGCGCACTGATGGTGGCAGCCGTCGCACTGCTGCTCGCCTACGCTGGGCGTCAACGTCCCGGTGCCGCAATGACATGGACGCAACGCCTCGCCACGCTCGGCTATGCCTTCCCCGGCGCCGTACTGGCAGTGGGGCTGTTCATCCCGGTGGCGGCGCTGGACAACTGGCTGATCGATCGCGGCCGCAGCTGGTTCGGCTTCGGCGGCACCGAGGTCCTCAAAGGCACACTGCTGATCATGTTGCTGGCCTATCTGGTGCGTTTTCTTGCAGTCGGCTTCGGCCCCATCGACAGCGGGCTGCACCGCATCACCCGCAGCATCGACGAAGCCGCGCGCAACCTCGGCAGCTCAACCACCGCATTGCTCACCCGGGTGCACTTCCCCATCCTGCGTGCCAGCCTGCTGACAGCCGCGACGCTGACCTTCGTCGACATCATGAAGGAAATGCCCATTACCCTGATGACCCGCCCATTCGGCTGGGACACACTGGCAGTGCGCGTGTTCGAGATGACCTCGGAAGGCGAATGGGAGCGCGCCGCGTTGCCTTCGCTCGCCATCGTCGTTGCCGGTATCATTCCCATCATTCTCCTGACCTGGCGCGGTACGCGCCCGCTTGACTGACCCCCTATGGCTGAACTGATCCTCGACTCGGTGTCGCAGTCGTACGCCGCACGCCAGATCATCGCCAACCTCTCCTTCACCCTGCCCGAAGGGGCGATCGGCTGTCTGCTCGGCCCGTCGGGCTGCGGCAAGACCACCGCACTGCGCTGCATCTCCGGCTTCGAGCCGATCCAGGCGGGCGAGATCCGCATCGGCGGCGAAGTTGTCAGCCGCCCCGGCTGGATGCTGCCCGCCGAAAAACGCCGCGTCGGCATGGTGTTCCAGGACTACGCGCTGTTCCCGCACCTGAACGTGGCGGACAACGTCGGCTTCGGCCTGCGCGGCCAACCCTCGACTGCGCGTCTGGCGCGAGTCGACGAATTGCTGGCGCTGGTCGGCCTGGCCGGCCACGCCGGGCAGTTCCCGCACCAGCTTTCCGGCGGCCAGCAGCAGCGCGTGGCCCTTGCCCGCGCGCTGGCGCCGCGCCCGCGCCTGATCCTGATGGACGAGCCTTTTTCCAATCTCGACGTCGAACTGCGCGAACGCCTGTCGCTCGAAGTGCGCGACATCCTCAAGCGCGAGGCGACCACCGCGCTCATCGTCACCCACGACCAGTACGAGGCCTTCGCGCTCGCCGACTGGGTCGGTGTCATGCATGAAGGCCGCATCCAACAGTGGGACACACCCTACAACCTGTATCACGAACCGGCGAACCGCTTTGTCGCCGATTTTGTCGGCCAGGGCACGCTGCTCACCGGCGAAGTCGTCAACGACCATCAGGTCGAAATCGAGCTCGGCGTGCTCGACGGCCACATCCCGGTCGAATGCGACGCCAGCGGCTGCGACGAATGCGTGCGCAACTGCCATGTCGACGTGCTGCTGCGTCCCGACGACATCGTCCACGACGACGACAGCCTGCTGCTGGCGGAAGTCGAGAACAAGGCCTTCCGCGGCGCCGAATTCCTCTACACGCTGAAGCTGCCGAGCGGCCAGCGCGCACTGTCGCTGGTACCGTCGCACCATAATCACGCCATCGGCGAGAAGATCGGCATCAAGCTCGCCGTCGATCATGTCGTGGCATTCCGCCGCGAATAATTCCATGCTGCCTGCCCCTCTCCGCGGTTTGCTGTTCAATGTCGGGCTGGGTTTCACTGCCGCCCTGTTGCTGATGCTGGCCGTGATCGGCCTGGGCGTCACCCAGATGGCCTATCTCAACGCCGAGCTCTCGAAAGTCGTATCCGTCAACAACGTCAAGACGCGTCTGGCTTCGCACATGCGGGACACGCTGCGCGACCGCGCGATGCTGATGCACAACATCGTGGTCTCCATCGATCCCTGGGAAAAGGACACGCTCTTCCTGCAGTTCCAGGAGTATGGCGAACGCTATTCCAAGGACCGCAGCCAACTGGTGACGATGCTCAGCACGCCCGAGGAAATGAAGCTGATGGCCGACCTGGATGCCATCACGCTGGCCAATCAACCAGTCATGTTCAACGTGGTCGAAGCGGCGCTCGACGACAACAATTACAACGCGTTGACCCTGCTGCAGAAAGAGGCCATTCCCCTGCAGAACCGCCTGGTCGAGGCGCTCGACAACATGACCAACCTGCAGCGCAAGGAAAACGAGACCGCACTGGGCAAAACCTTCACCGCCTACCAGGCCACGCGCAACCTGATGCTGGTGCTGGGCATCTTCGCGACCTTGCTGGCCTCGCTGGTGGCCGTACTGGTAGGCCGCCGCATGCTGACCCAGACACGCCAACTGGAAGTGGAAAGGCAGAAGTACCAGACCCTGTTCGAAACCAACTCGGACGCCGTCGTCATCCTCGACAACACCGGCTTCACCGACTGCAATCCGGCCACGCTGTCACTGTTCGGCATGGATACGGTCAAAGAATTCCTTCACACGCCGATACAGAAACTCGGCACGCCCATCCAGGCCAATGGCGGAATGGCCATCGACAACGCCATGCGGGCCATCAACCTGGCGCGCCACCTGGGGCATTCAGCCATAGACTGGCAGGGTGTGCGCAAGGACGGCTCGGTGTTCTCGGCCGAGATCGCCCTCCATGCCATGACGCTGGAAGGCAAGCCGGTGATCCAGGCAATCATGCGCGACGTCTCCAGATGGCGCGCGCCAAATCGGAGTTCGTCGCCAACGTCAGCCACGAAATCCGCACCCCGATGCACGGCATCCTGGGGATGAGCGGCCTCTTGCTGAAGACCCCGCTCGACGGCCGCCAGCGCGAATATGCCTCCACCCTGAGAAGCTCGGCCGAAAGCCTGCTTACGATCATCAACGACATTCTCGACTTCTCCAAGATCGAGGCGGGCAAGCTCTCCATCGAACAGGTCGCCTTCTCGCCGGTTGCATTGGTACAGGGCGTGACGGCCCTGTTCCAGGCGCGCGCGCTGGAGAAAAATCTGCAACTCACCCTGTCGCTGCCCGAGCACGCGCCCCCCGCGCTGCTGGGCGATCCCACGCGCATCCGCCAGATCCTGCTGAATCTGGTCGACAACGCCATCAAATTCACCCATCAGGGCGAAGTCGAACTGCACGCGCGCTTCGCAACGACCGAGGACGGTATCGGATGCCAGTTCAGCGTGCGTGACAGCGGCATCGGCATGAATGAAGAAACCCAGACACGTCTGTTCCAGGCTTTTTCGCAGGCAGATTCATCAACCACCCGACGCTATGGCGGAACCGGCCTGGGCCTTGCGGTCAGTAGCCAGCTGGCCGGCCTGATGGGTGGGCGGCTCACAGTCGAGAGCCAACCGGGCAAGGGAAGCTGCTTCACCCTCCATCTCATGCTTCCCGCGACCACTCTGCCACTGGTCGAGCTTCCGACGCAGGCCGTCATCCAGCTGCACGGCCGCGTCCTCATGGTGGAAGATCATCCCGTCAACCAGAAGGTCCTGTCGCACCAGCTGCGCGAAATGGGCCTGCAGTTTGCCGTGGCCGCCAGCGGTACCCAGGCGCTGGACCTGTTGTCGTCCGAAGCATTCGATCTGGTGCTGATGGACTGGCAAATGCCGGAGATGGACGGCCTCGAAGCCACCCAGCGGATTCGCCGGCTGGAAACCGATGCCCGCCACATTCCGATCATCGCATTGACCGCCAATGCCAATGCAGGTTTCCGCGAAGCCTGCCTGGCAGCGGGCGCGAACGATTATCTCAGTAAACCCTACACCGAAGCCGCATTGTCTGCGCTGCTGATGCAATGGCTGCCGCAGGCTGCGCCAGCTGCAGGCACCGCCCCACTGCTCGACCTGTCCGCTCTGCATGCGCGCTACCCCGACAATCCGCAACTGGTGCGCGATCTGGAAACGCTCTTCGTCTCCACCACGGAAGCCAGCCTGAGCACGCTGAAACGCGGAATCGAGCAAGGCCAGACCGAGCTCTGCCGCAAGGAAGCACACGCCCTCAAGGGCGCAGCCGCCAGCGTGATGGCCACCGTCATCCGGGAAGGCGCCGCACGCATCGAAACCCGCGTGCAAAGCGGCGATTTCGCCGCCGCGGCAACGGAACTGGCGGCGCTGGAAGCACACTTCCGTACCCATGGCGGCGGCGCAGATTGACGCACGCCCTGCGGCGCGTAGGATAAAAACCTAGCCGTCCAGGAGACACGTCATGATGCGCTCGCTTCCCCTCCTACTCGCCTGCCTTTGCAGCCTGTCTGCAATCGCCGCCGAACCCCCTGCGGCCACGCCCCCACCGACCGTAGCGCCAGCCGCACCCGCTGCGCCCGAACAAAGCTGGATCGACGTCACGTCGACCCCCTACGGCCCGATGCTGATGCAGCAGGCACCGCCGCCACCCTACCGCGATTACCAGATGAACCGCATCCTGACGCCAGAGGAAAAGGCACGCTGGCTGCAGACGGCCATGCCCATGATGTCCCATCTGATGCAGATGGACGCGCGCGAGGCGATGAACTATTTCGCCCTCAAGTACAAGGCCAAGCCTGGCGTGTCGTTCGATCAGGTGGTCGAATCGATGATGCTGCGCGCCAATCAGCTGAACCTCAAGTTCGTCGGCAAGAACCTGATATGGAAGGAATTCAGGGCCATGCTGCACGACGACAAGGCGCCACGCGTCGAAGTATTCAGCTTCTGCGACATCGCCGTCGGCCGCGACCTGCTCAAGGTCATCCCGGAAGTCGTCGTGTTCCTACCCTGTCGCATCGCGGTGATGGAGGATACCGACAAGAACATCTGGGTACTGACATTGGACTGGGACGTGACCTGGCTCGACCAGGCCGGCAAGCAGGCGGGCATCACGCCGGAATTGCGCAAGGGCGCGATGGACATCCGCGAGAAACTGGATAGCGTGATGCGTGCCGGCGCCGACGGCGCGCTATAAACGCCGGGCGCTGCCAGCAAAAAAATCTGAATGCCCGCTATCGCAGCCGGATGGCACCATACGGGATTCGTTTCCGGCCCCTAACCGCATGCCTACGCTTTTCTCCCCGTTCATCTCGCTCCCCGTGCTGGAGCGGAATTTCGCCGACGGACTCGCCGCCATGCTGGAAAACCATCGCGGCCTGGGCGTCTACATCCTCGTCCTTGCCAACGCCGCCTACGATCCGAAGCTGTGGACACGGCTCGCGCCTGCACTGTCGGCACGTCATGCGGAACTCGCAGCGGCCCTCACCGACACCCTTCGCGACGGCAGGAAATTGGCCGATCCGGAGGATGATGTGCTGGTTTTCCTCAAGCTCCTCGCCATCGGCTTCGACCACCTGAAAACGATGGAAAGCCGCAGCGCCGGACCGTGGCACCTGTTCTTCAACCCCATCCGCGCCTTGCGCCCGCCCCGCATCAGCGGAACGAAATTCGACAGCCTGCTGCGCCCCTTCGACCCCGCGGGCTTTCATTTCAACAAATCCTTTCTCGCCAGGGAAATCCTGTGGGAAGGCAAACTCGCCGCCAAGCCGGCACGCCTGCTGTACAACAAATTCCCCTTCGCCCGGCTGCATGGCCTGCTGGTGCCCGATCCCCAGCGCGAACTGCCGCAGTTCCTCACCCCCGAACTGCACGGCTGGGCCTGGCATCTCTGCGCCCATGCCGGCGCGCACGGCCTTTCCCTCGCCTATAACAGTACCGGCGCCGGCGCCTCGGTCAACCATCTGCACTTCCAAAGCTTCGTGCAGCCGAATCCCTTGCCGGTGAAGTATCCGTGTTTTGCCCACAACGGCGGCAGCGAACCCTATCCACTTCCGTGCCAGCGTTTCACCGAGCCCGCCGACGCCTGGCTCGAGATCGATCGCCTGCATGCGCGCAACATCCCCTACAACCTGATCTACAGCAAGAACTGCTTGCATCTCATCGCCCGCGTGCCGCAGGACAGCGACAAACTGTGTGCGGATAGCCGCGGTTACGGCTGGAGCGAAATGGCCGGTGCGGTCACGCTGTTCAGTCGTGAAACGTTTGAAAACTTGAGCGCGACGGAATTCGAGGCGGAATTGGCGGGCTTTGCGCCCTGACGGGGGGCGATGTGGCCCCGTATCCCCTGGCCCAAACGGACCATAACCCACACATCACCGTGTCAAGACCTCATCGCTAAGCTCGCTAGGCTTACCTGAGGAGAAACGGCCGTGTGCAAATGGATTCATGCCCTGACGCTGATGCTCGCACTGAGCGCAGCTTTCCCTTCGGCTGCCTCGACCATCAGTATTTCAGGTGCGAATGACCCGTTTACACCCCCTCCAGCAGTGGTCACACCCATTACGGGCGCAGACGGCCCGCTTGCACCTGCCGCTGACTACACCCTGCCCTACCGTGCCGATGGCATCTTCGATTTCTCCGCAATCGACCTCGGTGCCGGCATCACGCTCCGCTTCGATTCGCAGATGCATAATGTAAAGCTGCTCTCGCTGGGAGACATCCTGATTGCCGGCGTGATCGATGCAACCGGTATCGACCTTGCACTGGAAACACCAGGGCAAGTTCTTATCACGGGCTCGATCTCGGCGAACACCCTTTCGCTTATGGCGAATACTCTGTCCATGTCCGGCGCTATCACTATCACAGCCCCGCCCGACATAGTGCTGCCGGGAAGCGGCCTCACCCCCCATGGGCCTAGCATCATAAGCCTCGCCGTGTCAGAACCCGCAACGCCCTGGTTGGTCGTAACGCTGCTTCCGATATTGATACTGCTCGGACGTAAACGCACCTCGCACGGGTGCTAGCCAACGGTCATTCCAGTACGATCGCCTGCCCCTGCAGCAAAGCCTCCACGCCCCAGCCGGGTGCTGCCTCGCGTAGTTCATTCATGATCGCCGACTCATTGCCCGGCTTCAGATGCGTGATCCACACCTCTGGCCGCGCGCTGAGCCCATTCAACTCCGCCGCCAGCGAATCCGGCCAGTGATGCTTCGACGCCTTGGCGATCTCGACCAGTTCGTTTTCGAACGAGGTTTCGATGATGAGGTGGCGCAGGTCGGGAATGGCGTTGAGCGCGGCGACGAAGGGAGCGCTGTGGGTGGTGTCGCCGCTGAACACCAGGCTGCCGGATGCCGTGGCCACATGCAGGCCGCATGCCGGCACCACATGGTTGACCGGCAACGGGCGGAATGTGCGCCCCCTCAGGGTGAACGCCTCGCCCAGGCCGAGCGGCGCGAAGCGTAGCCAGGGCGCCTCCTCGCTCGGAATCTTGCGGAAATCCGGCCACAGCTGCCAATTGAAGAGATGGGTGGACAGTACCTCCAGCACCTCGGGTAGCGCATGCACCGTCACCGGCGTACCGCGCAGATCGCCGACGCTGTCGAGCAGCAGCGGCAGCCCCAACACGTGATCGAGATGCGCATGGGTGAGGAACACGTGGTCGATCTTCACCAGTTGCTCGAAGTCGAGCGTGGTGAGCCCGCTGCCGGCATCGATCAGCACATCGTCGTCGACCATGAGGCACGTGGTATGACGCCCACTGCCGATGCCGCCGCTGCAACCCAATACGGTAAGTTTCATGGTCACTTTGTCGTGTAGACGAACACGCCGTCCCAGTCGGCGGGCGGCGGCGTTTCGCGGAAATGCGCGATGCGTTCGAGATAGATATCGTACAGCGTACGCGGCGTGCGGGCATTGAGCGCGCGTAGTGCCGATTCGGCCGCCTCCCAATCCTGTGACTGATAACGCGCAAAAGCAAGCTCGAAATCGGCTGCGCCCTGACGTACCGACTCGTCGAGGCCGGCCTTGCCACCCAACGGTTCGTATATCGCCACCGGGGTTTCCTTGCCCTTGACGCGCACGTCGTCGACTTTCATGAAGACGTGCTCCGGATCGGCCTCGACCGTCGTCTGCGTGACCAGGATGCCGACGCCATACTGCTTGGTGATGCCCTCGAGACGCGAGCCGAGGTTGACCGCATCGCCCATCACCGTGTAGGACATGCGGAATTCCGAGCCCATGTTGCCGACGCTCATGCGACCGGTGTTGACGCCGACACCGATCTTCACTTCGGGCCAGCCACGCGCGGCGAATTCCTGATTCAGTTGCGACAACGCAGCCTGCATGTCGAGCGCAGTCTGTACGGCACGGCTGGCATGATCGCCCAAGTCCACCGGTGCGTTCCAGAACGCCATGATGGCGTCACCGATGTATTTGTCGATGGTGCCCCGATGCTGCTGGACGATGCGCGTCATGGTCGACAGATAGGCATTCAGCACTTCGGCCAGTTCGACCGGCGGCAGTTTCTCGGAGAAGTTGGTGAAGCCGCGGATATCGGAGAACAGCACCGTCATCTCGCGCGACTGTCCTTCCATCGTGTAGTGGGCCGGATCCTGGCTCATCTCGTCGGCGAGTTCGGGCGGCACGTACTGGCCGAAGAGTTTGGTGATCTGGCGCTTGCTGCGCGTCGCCGCAAAAAATCCGTAGGCGGTGTTGAGCGCATACAGACCCAATACCGTCAGCATCGGCGCCGCCATCGGCACCACCCAGAAACGCGACCAGGCGGCCGCATAGGCTGCCAGCAGCAATCCCAGCAGCGCCAGGCTCGCCATCAGACCGACCACCGGGCCGAAGCGCAGCAATACACCCGTCAGCAACGCGCCCAGCAACAACACGGCGAGCAGACGCGCGTCGTCGGCCCACGCGGGCATGCTGCGGGTGGTGCCGTCGAGCATCCCGGCAATCAGGTGAGCGTGAATCTCGACGCCCGGGAAGGTATTGGAGAATGGCGTCACGCGCAGATCGGTCAACCCTGGCGCAGTCGATCCCACCAGCACGATGCGGTTTTCCAGTTGTGCCGGCACCACCTTGCCCGCCAGTACCTGTGCCGCCGAAATGTAGGAGAACGGCGAACCGGCGCGATACGGCACATAAACGGTGCCGTCGGCACTCAAGGGGATGCGAATGCCGCCCACTTCGAGCCACGGCGTACGGTATGACCTGCCGAGCAGACTGCTTTGCTCGACGCCGGCAGTCACAGGATCGCCGCCGAACGCCACCCGCAGGGTGGACGCCGACAGCGCCAGGTAATAGCCGGCGTCGAACGGGGTGACCAGGTTCATCTGGCGCGCCGTGCCATCGGTGTCGGCCCGCATGTTGAAGAATCCGGCAGCCGGTGCCGCTTGCTGGAATGCCGCCAGATTCGCGCCATAACCTGTAGGCGACGGCATACCCGGGTGCAGCGGATCGAACGCCGTGCCCGGCAGGGACGATGACGGCAACGTGCCGGTGCGGGCGTCACCGTAGCCCGCCGGGATGAAGTAATAGCCCAGTGAAACCGGACGTTCGGCGAGCGCCTGGGCAAAACGGGCATCGTAATCGAGCCGGGGCGCGAGGTGCTCGAGCGCGTTCTGAAAATCGCGACTGCCCGCCAGGTCATGCTGCGCCAGCTGTTTGAGGGTATCGAGTCCCGAACTATGGTCCGGTTCGGCGAACACGACGTCGAAGCCCACTGCCGCCACGCCGTAGCGGTCGAACAGTTGCGCGACCAGCCGGGTCATGGTGTCGCGACTCCACGGCCAGCGCCCCACGCTTTTCAGGCTGGCTTCGTCGATGTCGAGGATGGCCACGCGGTCGTCCTGGCCCAGCGGCGCGGTGCGCTTCAGCCAGACGTCATACAGCCAGGCCTCGGCACGCTGCATGGGCGTGATATGGATCAGCCCGGCAACATGGGCCGCGATCAGCAGGACAAACAGCGCAGACAGGCCTGCCTGCGCCAGCCGGGACGAAACGCGCTTCACCGAAGATGGTAGAAGCGGCCGGGCAGGTCCTTGCCATGCACGGCATCGAGGCGGCTGCCGACGGCCTCGCCCAGTTCAGCCAGGCGATCGGCCGGATGCGGGTGGGTCTTGTACAGCAGGCTGGTCCGGCTGTCCTTGGCCGGCAACCCGGCCAGATCCTGCAATACCTCGGGCAGACCCCAGGGGTCGTAGCCGGCGCGCGCCGCAAACACGATGCCGACACGATCGGCCTCGAATTCGGCATTCTTGTCGAGCCCGCGCGCCATGATTTCTGCGCCGTTGCCGATCAGGTTCTGCACCACCTGGTCGCTGTCCTTCACCTTGTTGCTGGCCGCCTGGCCCAGTGCACCGATCAGGCTGGATTGCTTGAGCACCTTGAGGTGATGTTTCAGGGTGACGTGCGCGATTTCATGCGCCAGCACCCCGGCCAGCTCGGCTTCGTTGTTCAGACGCTGGTAGAGGCCCTTGGTCACGAAGATGTAGCCGCCGGGTGCAGCGAATGCGTTGATGTCCTCGGTATCGAGCACACCGAAATGCCAGGTGACATCCTTGCGGCCGCTCTGCAGCGCCACCCAGTTTCCGACCAGGTTGACGTAGCGCTGGAGCTTATCGTCGCGCACCAGCGGCACGGCGCCGAGAAGGTTGCCCGCGATCTGCTTGCCGATGCGCGTTTCTTCTTCTGGCGAGTAATCGCCGAACAGTGCAAACCCCAGTTGCTGGGCATCGATTCTTTGTTTGGCCGGCGGCGAAGACGCAGTGGTATTTTGCGAGGCATCAGGTGCGGGTGACGTCTGTGCCGGTTGCGTTTTCTTGTCCTTGTTCAGCTCCTGGTTGATGCGCTCTTCCAGCAGCTTGCCGAAATCCAATGCCGATGCCACCCCGCTGAACGACACCAGGGCAATGGCCAGAACCATCCATTTGAATTTCATCAGTTGGTCTCCCATGGCGAGGATGGCTTGGCGGACTGGGGCACAGGCAAGGCCGCTACATTGGCCGTCGTCAACCCGGACTCGGCTGCAAAACTGCGGGCCTGTGCAGGGGTGGCCTGCCAGGTGTTCAGTCGGGCCAGTTCTTCGCCATTGAACTTGGCCTGTTTCAGATCTTCGTCATTCAGGCCGCGTAGGCCCGCCACAGCCACCACACGGCTGGGATCGGATCGTGTCGTGGCCGCGCCCACCACGTCGCCCAGCCCGGCGCCACCCAGGCCGCCTGCCCCGGCCCGTACCGACAGCAGCCGGATCCAGCCGGTCGACTTGCCCGAGGTCACGCGCAACCAGCCGCCCTGCTTGGAAAGTATGTTGATGCTGGCACCTTTGGGCACGCTCGCCGCCACTTTGGACGATGCGCTCGGCTGGCTATAGAGCTTGTCGTTGCGCAACACCGTGCCGGGCGCGGCGAGCGCCGATGCGGCCGCCACGCACAACACCAGCGCGCTTGCCGGAATCAGGAATGTCTTCATCGTGTGTCTTCTCCGTGTGACTACGAAACTGTAGGGCCTGCCATCCGATGGTGCAAGCGCCGGCAATGGCGTTAAGATGCCGCGATGAATTTTCTTGCGGCTTCCATCGAATCACTCGGCGCCAAGGTCGTCGGCTGGTTCACCGTCGGGTATGGTATGTTCGCGTTTCTGGCCCGGGCCGGCCTGCTGCTGCTGGAACCGTCCACCTGGAACCGTGCCACCTTCGACGTCGTGGTGAAGCAGGTTTACTTCACCGCGGTGCAGATCCTGCATGTATTCCTCGGCTACGCGCTGGTGATTTCATGGCTCATCATCACCATCATCCTGTCCACCGCACGCGATTTCGGCCTCACCGAATTCGCCAGCGAGATGACCATCCGCGTCCTGGTTCTGGAACTGCTGCCCTTCCTGACGGCGCTGTTCGTCGCCTTGCGCTCGGGCAGTGCCATCAACACCGAAGTCGCGCTGATGCAGGTCAACAATGAATTGGATGCGCTGGCGCATTGCAAGGTTCCGCCGATGCAGTTCGAGTTCCTGCCGCGGCTGATCGGCGGGGTCGTATCGGTCGTCACCCTGGCCGGCCTGGCCGGCCTGCTCGCCCTCCTGATGGGCTACCTCGCCATTTATGGCATGAACGTGGCCGGCTTCGAGCCGTATACCCGGACCATCGCAAAAATCTTCGACTTCAGGATCATGGCGGGTCTGATCGCCAAATGCGCCCTGTTCGGACTGGCAGTCACGCTGATCCCGGTCACTGCCGGGCTGGAGACGCCGAAAAAACTCTTCATGGTGCCGGTTTCCGTGCTGCGCGGCATGATGCGGGTGTTCTTCGCCATCGTGGCGATCGAGGTGGTGTCATTAGCGCTCAAATACATCTGATCCCGTTCGACGACCGCGACACCCTGATGGCGGCAGTCGACGCCCTGCCCGACGACGTGGCGCGCGTCGCGCTCGACCTGCCGCTGCGCGCCAACCTATCTGCGCTCGACAACATCGCACTGATCCCGATCTACCGGGGCCACTTCAACGTCGCCGAATCGAACTGCCAGGCCCTGCAATTGCTGGAACAGCTGGGCCATGCCGGCATCGCGCCGCTACGCGACCCCGACATGACCCCCGCGCAGCGCTTTATCACCAAGCTGGCACGCGCGCTCATCCTGAAGCGCCCGCGACTGGTCATCGACCGCCCCGGTGCCATGCTTTACGATGTGCCTTATCCGAGCTTCATCCGGCAACTGGCCGTACAAGCGGAGATGACGGGCACCTGGGAAATATTCGACTTCAGCTGGAACCAGGCACTTTATCAAGCATGAACAAACTGCATTTCAAGGTCGGGCTGTTTGCCGCCGCATCGCTGGTGCTGGCCGCGGTCTTCATCGTCTACCTGCTGCACGCACGCGGCTTCTTCGAAAAAACCTTCCACCTGCAACTGGCCGCAGCCAGTGCCGACGGCGTGGCGCCCGGCGTGCCGGTGGTGTTCTCCGGCATCGAGATCGGCCGCGTCACCACACTCGGCCTGAATGAGAACGGCGGCATCATCATCCATACCGAATTCCTCAGCCGCAATGCCAAATGGCTGAAGGAGAACAGCAGCTTCACCCTCGACAAGCCCATCGTCGGCGGCGCCAAGATCCGGGTCGACTCGCCTGATCTCAGGGCGCCTGCGCTGCCCGACAACGCCACCATGCTGCTGCTCACGTCGGACATCAGCAAGGAGATCCCGGCGCTGGTCGAACGGGTCAAGGCAATCCTTGCCAACGTCGAGTATCTCACCCGCAAGGATGGCGAGATCAACGCCACGCTGGCCAACGTGAAGACCGTGACCGGACGCATGACCGGCGAATACGGTGTGCTCGAAGGCGTGCTCGGCAGTCCGGAGAAGGCGCGTGCGGTGACCGACTCGCTCGACAAGACCCGTGCCCTCATCGCCAAGCTCGATGCCATGACCGCCAAGACCGACCAGTGGCTGTTTGCCCAGGACGGCATGGCCGAGCAGACGAAAGCCTCGCTGGCACAGGTCCGGCTGATGCTGAACGATGCGCAGTCCAGCCTGAAGAAGGCCGACGCCGTGATGGCGAATGCCGTGGAGATTTCCGCCAACGTCAAGGACGGCACCCAGGACATCGCCAAGCTGCGCGCCGAAATCGACGATGCCGTGCGCAAGGCCAATGGCTTGATCAACGAGATCAACAAAAAATGGCCGTTCGCACGTGAGCCCGAGGTGAAGCTGCCATGAAGACACTGCTCGCCTTCGCCAGCCTGCTCATGCTCGCTGCCTGCGGCAGCGGCGGCCCGCCGCCGCCGGACTGGAAAGTCGACTCGGCCGATCTGGTCGCACGGTATCAGAAGCATGCGCTACGTGGCGAGAATACACTGGCGGAACGCTACTTTCGGCAGGCGGTCGCCGCCACTGGGGGGGCCGGCCGCGTCGGCGAGACCGCGCGTCTGTGGCTGGTGCACTGCGCCACCCGCCGCGCCATGCTGATCGACGATGCCTGCAGCGAATATGCCGAGCTCGCCGGCGATGGGCCGAATCCGGCGGATCAGGCCTATTACCGCTTCCTCACCCTGCGTTGGGACGGCCTCGACCTTGCCCTGCTACCCAGCCAGCATCGCGATCTCGTGCGTGCGCCCGCAGACAAACGAGGTGCGGCACTGGAGCGGATCGATGACCCGCTTGCCCGCTTGCTCGACGCCAGCCTGCTGGTGATGCGCCAAGAAGCCGACGCGGGCACTCTGGCGACAGCAACGGAAACCGCATCGGAGCAGGGCTGGCGGCAACCCCTGCTCACTTACCTGAAACTGCGGCAGCAGCAGGCGGACAAACTTGGCCGGACCGCGGAGTCGGCACAACTCGCCCGCCGCATCCGACTGGTCGAGGAAAGCTTGGCCCAGCCGTGATTTGACGACTAAATAAACATATAAAGACTTAAGAATATAAATGTTCTTCCATGCCCTTCCGGGCCTTCACGGCATCCGCGCTTCCTCGTCGCGGGAATGATCTGAATCAAGTTACTGGCTTCAACTTCTCATGGGCCGACAGGCCGGGCTCCATCGGTGTACTGATCGCCCTGCATGGCGCCGGGCCGTACAGATTCGTAAAAAAACTGCTGCCGCATTGACAAGCCTACGCATGATGATTACCGTGCTCGCTCGAAGAGTTTTTCTTCGTAAATAAAAACCAAGCTACAACCAGGACATTTAATTAAAAGGAGGAGTTACCCATGAAATACACTACGATCGCGCTGGCTGCCCTGGCCATATTCGCCACTGCAGCTCACGCCACACCCGCCATGATGTCCGTTGAATGGACCGCTCAGGCTTGCGACGCCTGGAACAAGGATGCCACCCTGACGGACGGCCTGGGCGAAAAATGGATCAAGAACGACAAAGGCCGCGGCTACAAGATCATTCATCTGTATCGCACGGACTGCGGCGAAGCGACGCAGACTGAGCTGAAGATCGCCGCCAAGGATGGCAAGGCCATGTGCGTCTATGGCGGCGCGGTCCAGAACCACCAGATGGACTATGCGGTCGACTATACGATGCATGCCACCACCGATCGCTGGAACGAAATGGGCGCGGGTGAATATGGCCCGATGAAAGCTATGATGTTTGGCCGTCTCAAATTCACTGGCCCTAAAATGGAAGCGATGGGCGTGATGGGTCCGTTCGAGGCCTTCCTGCGTCTGCCGGGCAAAATCCCGGGCGACAAGGCCTGCCCCGCCAAGTAAACGGGTGAGCCGCAACAATAAGCCGGGAGATTTCCCGGCTTTTTTACGTCGGTGAATCGGACCCAGTCTAATGCACCGTTCCGGTCTGCACGTCGAGCGGCCGCCCATTGCGGATTTCCTCCGGCGTGGCCTCACGAATATCCATCACGTTCACCAGGCAGGTCACGCTCTGCCCAGCCAGTGAAGGATTGCCGTCCAGCGTGAGTTTGCCGTCCTCGATCGCGGTCACGTAAAAAACCTTGGTCTCGCCCGACTCATTCTCGAACATGACTTCCGCCCCGATGCGCCGGAATTCCGGCGGCACGTTCTCGATGTCGTCAACGAACACCAGGCTCTCGTCGCGTAGCCCGTATCCCTCTTCGGGCGACAAGGCGATCTCGACGCGGTCGCCTATCTTGCGCCCCGCCACCGCCGCCTCGATCGCCGGCAGGATGCCGCTGTTGGCGCCCTGCACATAGCCCACCGGAATATCATGCTGCTCGACGACCATGCCGCGCGAATCCAGGATGGAATAGGTAATGTATACGAGTGTGTTGTGTGTCACGGTGACCATGCTGTCTCATCCATCTTCATCGAATAAAGCGCCACGCCTGTGTCTGACGAGCTCATGCGCCGCCCGCATATGATACCTTCGAAGTCCACGTCACACACCGCACCCCCATGAAACCGCTCAAACATCTGCCCGCCTGGAAGGACCTGGAACAGCACTTCAAGGCCATGCGACCCTTCGACATGCGCGCCGCATTCCGCGAGGATGCCGGCCGTTTCGATCAGCTCTCGCTACGCTGCGGGAACCTGCTGCTCGACTATTCGAAAAACCGTGTCACGTCCGAGACCCTGGGCCTGCTGATGCAGCTCGCACGCGAGTCCGATCTGGAGGGCATGCGCACCGCGATGTTCAGCGGCGAGCGCATCAATTTCACCGAACAGCGTGCCGTCCTGCACACGGCGTTGCGTGCGCCGGTCCGGCCGCCGCTGGTGGTGGAAGGCGTGGACGTCGAACGCGAAGTCGCCAAAGTGCTGAACCGCATGCAGCGTTTCGTCGAATCGATTCACAATGGCAGCTGGCGCGGCCATACCGGCAAGCCCATCCGCGACGTGGTGAACATCGGCATCGGCGGCTCGGATCTGGGACCGGCCATGGTGTGTCATGCGCTCGATCATTACGCGGTGGAAAACGTGCGGGTGCATTTCGTCTCCAACCTCGATCCCGCGCACCTGGCCGGCACGCTGAAACAGCTCGATCCCGAAACCACGCTGTTCATTGTCGCCTCGAAAACCTTCACCACACTGGAAACCCTGGCCAACGCCAACTCGGCCAAGGCCTGGCTGCTGGCTGCGCTACGCGCGCCGGCTGCGGTGGCACGGCATTTCGTGGCCCTGTCGACCAACGCCCAGGCGGTCGAGGCCTTCGGTATCGACCCCGACAACATGTTCATCTTCTGGGACTGGGTCGGCGGCCGCTATTCGCTATGGTCGGCGATCGGCCTGTCGATCGCGCTGCAGATCGGCTGGGGCAACTTCCAGGCGCTGCTGGCGGGTGCCCATGCGATGGACATCCACTTCAAGGAAGCGCCGCTGGAGGCCAACATGCCGGTGATCCTCGGCATGCTCGGCATCTGGTATGCCAACTTCTGGGGCACCGACACCTACGGCATCTTTCCCTACGACCAGCGGCTGCGCCTGCTGGTGCCGTTCCTGCAGCAACTCGACATGGAATCGAACGGCAAGAACGTCAACCGCACCAACAAGCTGGTCAACTACAACACCGGCCCCATCGTCTGGGGCGCGCCCGGCACCAACGGCCAGCATGCGTTCTTCGAACTGGTCCATCAGGGCACGCGCCTGATTCCCACCGATTTCCTGGTGGCTGCGGTCAATTCCACGCCGCTGGCCGACCAGCACGAATGGCTGCTGGCCAATTGCCTGGCGCAGACCGAAGCCTTGCTGAAAGGCAAGTCGCGCGCGGTGATCGAGGCCGAACTGATCGCCCAGGGCATGAGCCGGGAAGACGCGAAAGCACTCGCACCGCACAAGGTCTTCCCCGGCAATCGCCCCAGCAACACCCTGCTCTATCAGAAGCTCGATCCGCACACGCTGGGCATGCTGATCGCCCTCTACGAGCACAAGGTCTTCGTGCAGGGCGTGATCTGGCAGATCAACAGCTTCGACCAGTGGGGCGTCGAGCTCGGCAAGCAACTGGCGCCGCCGATCCGCGCCGCGCTGAGTTCAGTTCGCGTGATCGGGGAACACGACGGTTCCACCCAGGGGCTGATCGCCGACATCCGCCGGCGGCGCGGGCTCAGTACCTGACTCGCACGCGGTAGGTCAATGTCGTCTTGCCTTCCGCAGGAACCTTCACTTTCCATTCCGCCGTGCCGGATGCCGCCTTGGTATGCGGCTGCGACTCGCTCACCATCGTCCAGTCACCCGGCATCGGCTCGCGCACGGTGACAGTCACCGCCTCCGGCTTGGCATTTTTCAACACGACTTCATAGGCCGACTCGAATACATAGTTGAAGCGGCCGCTACCCGCCAGTTTCTGGAAGGCGGTCTGTTTCCTGTCCGCGGTAATGTCAAACGCTTCGCCCAGCTTCAGGCGCACGGTCTCGTTCTTCGGCGTATGGTCGATACGATCCTCGCCGACGAATTGCGCGTTGCCCTGCCCGTCCCGCTTGTAGACGCGGATCACGCCCTTGGGCAAGGGCACCCCGAGGCCTTCGCCCTTGTTGTCGAATTCGACGAACACGCCGACCTTGATCTTCTGGCCGATTTCGCCGACCTGCCCCGAGTAGTAGTAATTCGCACCCTCGAGCAGGAATTCCTTTCTCACCGGCACCCGGCTCGCCGCCATCAGTGCAACCTGCTTGGTCTGGTTCTCCGCCAGCGTGGTGGGGCGCTGCAGCGTGTAGAGATGGTATTCGAACAGCGATTCCTGCTGCATGTCGGCAGCGTCGGCCACTTTCGCCGCCATGGCCATCGTCGCACGCGACATCGGCTGCGCCTCGCGTACCCGGTTGAGGTCGCCTGCCACCAGCTGCAGCTTGGCATTCGAATAGGCCGCCCCGCTCTGGTTAGTCAGCGTCACCCAGCCGTTCAGGTCAAGCCGGTCGTCATCGGCATTCAGTTCGGCCACGTAGTCCGCACGCCATGCCAAACCGGAGGTCAGATAGGACAACTCTAGGTTCTGCAAGCCCGCAGACGGGTTGAGCAGCGAGATGACCAGGGTAGGCGTATCGCGCAGCGTGTCGGGCACGCCGGGGAACGCCAGCCGTCCCGGTACGCCGGTTTCGATGCGGCCGTCGGCAAACTTGAGCACCACGCCGTTGTTGGTCGACAGGACGGTCGCGGTTTCGCGGGTTTCCACGTCGGTGCCTGCATGCATGCGGATGACGCTGACCTCGCGTCCAACATATTTTTCGAGCAGCTTTTGCGGGGTCAGCAGATCGAAATCGAAATTCTGTTCCTGTAGCCGGAATCCGGTCGGATTCGACAGATTGCGCAGCTGCGCGGTTTCCGGGCGCATCTGCGCCGACACTTCGCGCCACGCCAGCTGATTGAAATCGCGTCCCAGCCTGACCCGCCGCGTATCCTTCACCAGCGCCAGGTTGTCGTTATAGATCGTAACCGCCACGCCTGACTGGTCGGATGCGGTGCTGACGATCTCATCGCGCGGCGCAGCCCAACCGGTCTGTGATGCAAGCATCAGGCTGGCGATTATCGTGTTGCGCAGTATTTCCTTCATCATAGGGTCCTCGTCCAGGTCTTTCCACAAGATTCCATGATGACGCAAGCACGCGAAAAATACTTCCCGGCGCTAGAATGAATAAACGAATTCCGCAGTGAGCGACATGATCTCAGACGACTCCACTCCATCGCGCATCGTCGGCGGCGGCATCAATACCAGCGAATCCGAACAGCCCGTGGTGGTAACGCAGATGCTCGGCATAGCGAGCAGCGACCCGGTTCGCGAAGAAGTATTGCGAGCGCGTTTCCTCTCGTTCGACCCGCTGTTCGACGTCGCCTCCAGTCTGGTTGCGCACCAGTTGGTCCTGCGCGGCCGGGCCGCCGGCGCCGATGCGCCCCCCGAACTCCGGCAAATGGAAGAGGACATGTTGCTGACCGGCTTGTATTCCCTGACCCAGGACGGCCTGACAGGGGAACTGCCCCTTCTGGTGAGAATCAGCACGGGCATGCTGTTCAGCGAAGTGCCGCAGCAACTCAACCACCGCCAGCTGATCTGGTGCGTGAACCTCGACAACGAGCAGCACCTGGCGCGTGCTCTGGCCCTGCAGGATGCGGGGCTGACGTTCTGTCCCACACTCAACCCCCAGGATGCGGTCGTGCAGGACAGCCTGTCTGCCTGGCGCTACCTTGCCTGCAATGCCGACGACACGCCGCCGGCCGTTGCTGCGCGCCTGATCGTGGATGGCGTGCGGCATGCCCACGCCCAGGCTCGCTGGCCCGGCAACACCTGGTTTCGGGGCAGCTTCTTTTCCGGCGATACCCAGCCCGCTGAAATCAGCCATGAACAGGCCGTCCAGTTGGATCTGCTGGCCATCGCCCTGCGCGAATCGGTTGAAACCCTGGTGCAGTTCTTCCGGCTGAACCCCGACATGGCGCCGCGCCTGCTGGCCATTGCCAACTCCCAGGCCGGCGGCTTGAGCCGGCCTGCCGGATCGACGGCCCATGCGCTCATCATGCTGGGCTCGCAGCGCGCCGGCCGCGTGGCAGCCCTATTGGCGCTGGCTGGCAGGCAGCCCACCGAATCCTCGCGTCACTATGCCATCACCGCGTTGACGCGTGCGCTGTTCATGGGAAAGATAACCCGCCTGGGCGCACCGGCCGAGAGCGCCGCCGCCGCATTCGAAATCGGCCTGCTGTCGACCGCTCCCCTTGCACTGTCGCTGCCGGTGGAAACGCTCATCCGCAAGCTGGGCCTGTCGGCAACCAGCGCACGCGCACTGAGCGCGCACCCTTCGCCCGAAGGGGCCATGCTGCAATTGACCTATGCCTGCGAGAACAACGACGTCGAGACATTGGCCTCGTACGCACAACAACTGGATATTCCGCTGCACCAGATTTCCGTGGCCTATCTGGACGCCTTGATCGCCGCATCCGAACTCGACGCCGCCCTGCATTGACAGCGTAAAATGGCGGTTTTTGTTTGCCGCTCGCGCCATGCACCCCACCCTGGTTTTCGACATTGAAACGATCCCCGACCTCGCCGGGTTCGCCGCCGTCAACGGCATCGACGAAGCAACGCTGCCGCAGGCCGAGCTTGCCGAAATGGCGCTGCTCGCCCGCCGCCAGAAGACCGGCAGCGACTTCATGCCGCATCACCTGCATCGCATCGTCGCGATTTCCTGTGTGCTGCGCAGTGGTGACCAGCTCAAGGTCTGGTCGCTCGGAGAGCCGGATAGCAGCGAGGCCGAGCTGATCCAGCGCTTCTATGACGGCATCGAGCGCTATACCCCGCAGCTCATTTCGTGGAATGGCGGCGGCTTCGACCTGCCGGTACTGCATTACCGCGCGCTGATCCATGGCGTGGCCGCAGCGCGCTACTGGGACTGGGGCGACGACGACAAGGAATTCAAGTGGAACAGCTATCTTGGACGCTACCACACCCGCCATCTCGACCTGATGGACGTGCTAGCGATGTACCAGCCCCGCGCCAACGCGCCGCTCGACCAGATGGCCAAGCTGTGTGGCTTTCCCGGCAAGCTGGGAATGGACGGATCGAAAGTGCTGGACGCCTTCCAGAACGGTGAAATCGACGCCATCCGCAACTACTGCGAAACCGACGTGATGAACACCTGGCTGGTCTACCTGCGCTTCCAGAAGATGCGCGGGACGCTGACCGACTCGGCCTACGCAGCCGAGATCGAGCTCGCGCGGAATACAGTCCAGGCTCACCCCGCCCCGCACTGGCAGGAATTCCTGGCGGCCTGGGCATGAATCAAATCGTCGACATCCTCTCCCTCGACCACGAGGGCCACGGCGTTGCACGCGTCGACGGCAAGGTCACCTTCGTCGACGGCGCGCTGGCGGGCGAACGCGCGGACATCGCGGTCTACCGCAAGCACGCCAAATACAACTCGGCCAATGCGGTCGCTATCCTCAAGGCCAGCGCCCAGCGCGCGGAACCACGCTGCAAATACTTCGGCCGCTGTGGCGGCTGCTCGATGCAGCACTTGGAAGCCAGTGCCCAGGTGGCGGCCAAGCAGCGCGTACTGGAAGAAAACTTCGCCCGCATCGGCAAGGTCAAACCCGATGTGATCCTGTCCGCCCTGCACGGCCCGAGCTGGGGCTATCGTACGCGCGCCCGCTTGTCCGCGCGCTGGGTCGACAAGAAAGGCGGCGGGCTGGTCGGCTTCCGCGAAAAGCGTTCCAGCTACATCGCAGACATGGCGAGCTGCGAAGTGCTCACCCCCAATGTCTCGGCGCTGATCCAGCCGCTGCGCGAGCTGATGGGCATGCTGTCGAACGCCGACCGTATTCCGCAGATTGAGGTGGCCGTCGGCGAGCACGTCACCGTGCTGGTGTTCCGCCTGCTCGAACCCTGGACCGACGAGGACGCCGCCAGGGTCCGGGCCTTTGCCGACCGGCATCGCATACAGATATGGGAACAGGCCAAAGGCCCCGACACCGTGCGGCCGTTCTGGCCCGACATCGCGCCTGAGCTCAGCTACAGCCTGCCCGAATTCGGCCTGACGATGCCATTCAGACCCACCGATTTCACCCAGGTCAATACCGCCATCAACCGCGCCCTGGTCAGCCGCGCGCTGCGCCTGCTCGACCCGCAACCGGGCGAACGCATTGCCGACCTGTTCTGCGGCCTGGGTAACTTCACCCTGCCCATCGCCCGAAGCGGGGCCGATGTGCTCGGCATCGAAGGCAGCACGGAACTCGTCGCCCGTGCACGTGCGAATGCCCTGCATAACGCGCTGCCCAACGCCCACTTCGTGGTCGACAACCTGTTCGAGATGACATCCGAGAAATTCGCTGCCCAGGGGCACTTCGACAAGCTGCTGATCGACCCGCCGCGCTCCGGCGCCATCGAGGTCGTCAAGTCGCTGCCCGATGGCCGCGGGCCGCAGCGCATCGTCTATGTTTCGTGCGACCCCGCCACGCTGGCACGGGACGCCGAGGTGCTGGTGCACGTCAAGGGTTACCGGCTCGAAGCCGCCGGCGTCGCCAACATGTTCCCGCATACCGCACATGTGGAGTCGATTGCCCTGTTTACGCGGTAATCCATTAAAATCTCGCCTTTACCTAGCCCTCAACTCCTGGCCCTAACATGGCACTCATCGTACAAAAATACGGCGGCACCTCGGTCGCCAACGTCGAACGCATCCGCGCCGTGGCGGAACGCGTCGCCAAGTTCAAAATGCTCGGCCACCAGGTGGTGGTCGTACTCTCGGCCATGTCGGGCGAGACCAACCGGCTGATCGCGCTGGCGAAAGGCATTCAGGCGCAACCCGACCCGCGCGAACTCGACATGCTGGTGTCCACCGGCGAGCAGGTCACCATTGCCCTGCTTGCCATGGCGCTGAAAGACCTTGGCCTGAAAGCCAAGAGCTATACCGGCGCGCAGGTGCGCATCCTCACCGACAACGCCTTCACCAAGGCGCGCATCCTCAGCATCGACGAAGCCAACATGCGGCGCGACCTGGATTCGGGCCATGTGGTCGTGGTCGCCGGCTTCCAGGGTGTCGATGCCGACGGCAACATCACCACCCTGGGCCGCGGCGGTTCCGACACCACCGGCGTCGCGCTGGCTGCCGCACTCAAGGCCGACGAGTGCCAGATCTACACCGACGTCGACGGCGTCTATACCACTGACCCGCGTATCGTCCCCGAAGCGCGTCGGCTGAAGACCGTCACCTTCGAGGAAATGCTCGAAATGGCGAGCCTCGGCTCCAAGGTGCTGCAGATCCGTTCGGTCGAGTTCGCCGGCAAATACAAAGTCAAACTTCGTGTGCTGTCCAGCTTTCAGGATGAAGGCGACGGCACGCTCATCACCTTCGAGGAAAGCGACAACATGGAACAGGCCATCATCTCCGGCATCGCGTTCAACCGCGACGAAGCCAAAATCACCGTGGTCGGCGTGCCCGACCAGCCCGGCATCGCCTACCAGATTCTCGGCCCAGTGGCCGACGCCAACATCGACGTTGACATGATCGTGCAGAACGTCGGCCACGCGAACACCACCGACTTCACCTTCACCGTGCACCGCAACGACTTCGCCAAGGCCATGGACATCGTCAAGGCCAATGCTGCAACCACCGGCGCACGCGAGGTCACCGGCGACGACAAGATCGCCAAGGTCTCGATCGTCGGCGTCGGCATGCGCTCGCACGTGGGCATCGCACGCAAGATGTTCGAAACCCTGTCGAAGGAAAACATCAACCTGCAGATGATCTCCACCTCGGAAATCAAGATCTCGGTGGTGGTCGAGGACAAATACATGGAACTCGCGGTGCGTGCCCTGCACCAGGCCTTCGAACTCGACAAAGCCCCTGCCTGAGGTGGCTTTCCGCCGCGCATTCCGCTACAATGCGCGGCGGTTCGGAGACGTGGCCGAGTGGTTGAAGGTACTCCCCTGCTAAGGGAGCATGCGGGCTTAAACCTGCATCGAGGGTTCGAATCCCTCCGTCTCCGC
>NZ_MEGP01000034.1:0-54278 GCF_001725555.1 Thiobacillus sp. SCN 63-57
GTTAGGCTGAACACAAGGAAAACAAATGAACACCCGGAATCTGCTCGTCCTGCCTGATGATTTGCCAGTCCCCGAAGACGATGGTGCATGTGCCCATTTGGAAGGTGCGGATATGCCAGCCATCGCTCTAGCGAGCACTTTAGGCGCCAAGATTAATATCGGGCTAGAAAGTGGAATATCCGTTGTTTACTTCTACCCCATGACCGGGAGACCGGACGCCCCTCCGATGATTGGTTGGAACGAGATCCCTGGCGCAAGGGGATGCACGCCACAGTCTTGTTCATTTCGTGATCATCATGCCGACTTACTCAAATCAGGAGCTAAGGTATATGGTGTTAGCTCGCAATCCTCGGAAGACCAGAAAGAAGCTGTTCAGCGCCTCCATTTACCTTTTGAGTTATTGAGTGACAGCAATTTTGAGCTAGCAACCGCATTGAGGTTGCCAACGTTCACATATCACTCGTTACGCCTCATCAAAAGGCTCACCCTCATTATCAAAAACGGTTCAATAAGAAAAGTGTTCTATCCCGTCTTTCCGCCAAATGAAAATGCTGCCAATGTCATCGCTTGGCTTCAGAACAACGATGCCTAACACGGCATTCCACCCGACCCACTACAGCGGGCTTCACCCGCTTCCGTGGCCTGGTGAATTTGAACGTTAGACGGCAATCTAATAAACGCAGCCTGGCATATGGACATCGAAGAACAACAGGTAATCGAGATCGTCAACAGAACGGCCTACATCGAGAACTTGCTCAATCAAGTAATCGAAAATTATTGTAGTCCGCACAAAGATCGTTTCATGTTCTTCTGGGACGTGGTCTTGGATAGCTCCATCATGCCGATCGGTTCCAAAGTTAAAATCGCTATGGCGGTTGCCCAAAATGTGAGTTTCAGGCTAGATCAAGATGCCTTACACAAAGTCATGGCGCTGCGCAACGCGTTCGCACACCATCAAACGGGGTCTCACCCCGTCTTAGTCGTGGGAAAAACAACAGACGAAGATTCTGTTCATTTCCAGCTTCAGGTGATTAGCAACTCAGGACAAATCACTCGAAAGAAGAGACACGACGCATATGTCGAATTCGTCAAATCGTTCAGTTCCGCCGAGTTGTCACTTGTAGATCTTCTCGCTTGCATAAAAAATGAAACGCCGGCCGTCTAACCAATCGTTCAACACCGCGCCGCTTCGCGTCGCTCGGACTGGTCGCCTGCGGCGTCCAGCCGGTTAACTCAAACGTTGAACGTCGGCTTACGACTCGAGAGAAGTCGTAATCAGATAACGGACTAACTTCCGCTTAGGGTCGTTTGCGGTCGGCCCGTTTTCAACATTGCGGCCTCAAACAACAAGCAGAGGTGTACTTCTTAATACAGGCGGTGCCGGAACAGCCAACTGGCGAGAATCAGCGACACGCCACCGATCACGGCCATGGGCCAGAACTGGCCCATCAGCACGTCGAAGCCGGCGCCTTCCAGGAACACCTTGCGCAGGATCACCAGGAAGTAACGCAGCGGATCGATCAGCGTGATCGTCTGCACGAACGCCGGCATGTTGGCGATCGGCGTCGCGAAGCCGGACAGAATCACCGCCGGCACCATGAACAGGAAGGCGCCCAGGAGGCCTTGCTGCTGGGTCACCGCCAGCGAGGAAATCAGCAGGCCGGCCCCCACCCCCGAGAGCAGGAACAGCGCGAGCCCGGCGTAGAGCGCGGGCAGGCTCCCCAGTAGCGGCACCTTGAACCACAGCGTGGCGATCAGCAGGATCGCCGTGCCCTGCACCATGCCGACAATGAATCCCGGCAGCGCCTTGCCCAGCAGGATCTCGCCGGGTCGCAGCGGTGTGACCAGTAATTGGTCGAAGGTGCCTTGCTCCCGCTCGCGTGCCACGGTCAGCGCCGTCACCAGCATGGTGGTCACCAGGGTGAGCATGCCGATGATGCCGGGAATGAAGAACCAGCGGCTTTCCAGGTTGGGATTGAACCAGGCCCGTGTTTCCAGGCGGGCGGGCGGGGCTGGCAGGCCGTGCGCGGCGATCCATTCCCGGTTGAAGCCATCCACGATGGCGCGTACGTAATTCAGGGCGATCAGGGCGGTATTGGAGTTGCGGCCGTCGACGATGACCTGCACCGGCGCGCTGCCGCGCGATTGCAAATCGGCGCTGAAGCGCGGGCCGATGCGGAGCACCACCAGCACAGCCCGCTTGTCCACCAGCGGCGCGACCTCGCCTTCGGCATGGAGCGTGGCCACACGGTGGAAAGCGGGTGCGCCGTCGAATGCCGCCACCAGCTCGCGCGAAGCCGTGCCGCGATCCTCGTTGTAGAGGGCGTAGGAAATGTCCTTGAGGTCGAAGGTGGCGGCGTAGCCGAACACCAGCAGCTGGATCATCGGCGGCACGATGAGCACCATGCGGCTCCGGGGATCCTTGAGCAGGGCAAGGAATTCCTTGTGGATGAGCGCCAGCAGCCGGATCAGCATGTCGCGGGCCCTGTCATTCGAGTCGCTTTCGAGACTTGCGCCAGGTGATGCCGAGGAAGATCGCCGCCATGAGCAGCAGGGCGAACGCATTGGGTAATACGACCGACCACACGTCGCCCGCGAGGAACAGCGTCTGCACGATGGACACGAAATAGCGCGCGACGATGACGTGGGTGATGCCCTGGACCACGGTCGGCATGCTGTCGATGTCGAAGATGAAACCGGACAGCAGGAAGGCGGGCAGGAAGGTGCCGATGATGGCGACCTGCCCCGCCACGAACTGGTTGCGTGCCACCGCGGAAATGGCCAGGCCCATGCCGAGCGCCGCCAGCAGAAACAGCGAGGCGCACGCCCACAAGAGCCAGAACGCGCCGCGCATCGGCACCTCGAACAGCCCCACCGCGAGGCCGACGGTCAGCAGCATGCCGCCGGTGCCCAGCACGAAGTAGGCGATGATCTTGCCCAGCAGGATTTCGGTCATGCTGGCCGGCGTCACCAGCAGCGCTTCCAGCGTGCCGCGTTCCCATTCGCGCGCCATGACGAGGGCGGTGAGCAGAGTGCCGATCAGGGTCATGATGATGGCCACCAGACCCGGCACCAGATAGTTGCGGCTACGCAGTTCGCTGTTGAACCACACCCGCTGCTCCAGCTGCACCGGCGTGGCCAGCGCCTGTCCCTGGCTCGCGGTACGGCGCGCCAGCCAGTTGCCCCAGGCGCCCTCGATATAGCCCTGGGTGAGCCGCGCGGTGTTGGCGTCGACGCCGTTGACGATGACCTGAATGGGGGCGCCGTCGGACCGTCGTAGCTGCTCGGCGAAGTTGGCGCGCAGATGCACGATGGCGTTCACCCGGCCTTCGCGTAGCGCCTGCTCCGCCGCGGCAAGCGTGCGGGCATGCAACGGCGCGAAATAATGGCTGCTCTCCAGGCTGGCGAAAAAGTCCGCCGTATCCGCCGAAGGGGTTTCCGCCACCAGGGCCACCGGGACGTGGTCGGCGTCGAGCGACACGCCGTAGCCGAACAGCACCAGCAGGAAAATCGGCATGACGAAGGCGATGGCGATGCTGCTCGGGTCGCGCACGATCTGCAGGAACTCCTTGCGCACCAGGCCTTTCAGGCGCATCAGGCCGCCGCCGCGCAAGGACGGCTTCTGCGCGGCGCTCATGCCGCTTCCTTCGCCGCGTCAGCGGCTTCCACCAGCCGGATGAAGGCGTCTTCCATGCTGGGCTCGGGCTGCTCGGGCGTGCGAGCGCCGGCCTTGATGGCGGCCGGTTCGTCCATCGCGAGGATGCGGCCGGCGGCCATGATGGCGAGGCGGTCGCAGTATTCCGCCTCCTCCATGAAATGGGTGGTCACCAGCACCGTCACGCCGGCGCGGGCCAGCGCGTTGATGCGCAGCCAGAATTCGCGCCGGGCCAGCGGATCGACGCCCGAGGTCGGCTCGTCGAGGAACAGGATCTCGGGCTGGTGCATCAGCGCGCAGGCCATCGCCAGGCGCTGCTTGTAGCCGAGCGAGAGGTCGGCGGAAAGCCGTTCGGCGTAGGGCGACAGCTCGAACTCCGTCAGCGCCCAGTCGCGTCGTGCCTCGCGCCTCGTGCCTGTCAGGCCGTAGGCGCTGGCGAAGAAATCGAGGTTCTGCGCCACGCTCAGGTTGCCGTAGAGGGAGAACTTCTGCGACATGTAGCCGATGCGGCCGCGTGCCGTGGAGGCGGCGTGGCGCAGGTCCAGTCCCGCCACGCGCAGGCTGCCGGCGCTGGCGGGCAGGAGGCCGCAGAGCATGCGGAAGGTGGTGGATTTGCCGGCGCCGTTGGCGCCCAGGAGGCCAAAAATCTCGCCGCGCCGCACGTCGAAGCTGATCCCGTCCACTGCCCAGAAGCTGCCGAAGCGGCGGCGCAGGCCGTCCACCTGGATGACCGGTGCATCGTCCGCGCCGGTACGTTGCGGCAACGCGTCGACGCGGGGTACGCCATGCGGGGCGGCCGTCGGGTCGTTGCGGGTATGCAGCAGATCGATGAAGCCATCCTCGAAACGTGGCGGCACGGCGTCGATGTGGGCGTCCTGCAGGCCGGGCAACCCGGTCAGCTGCGCCGGATCGTCAGCCGTCTGCGTTACCAGACGCACGTGATCGCCCTGGACCAGGGCATCCACCACGCCGGCCTGGCCCGTCAACGTGGCTTGCAGGTCGCGTGGACGTTTTCCGGCGACGCGGACGGCCCAGGTCCGGCCCGTCATGCGCGCGCTGATCGTCGCCGGCGGGCCCTGATCGAGGATCTTCCCCCGGTCGAGCAGGATCACGGCCTGGCAGCGTTCCGCCTCGTCCAGATAGGCGGTGGACAGCAGCACGCTCATCCCTTCGTTCTTTACCAGGCGGTCGACGCGCGGCGCGATACCGGATCGACGCCCACGGTGGGCTCGTCGAGCAGCAGCAGGCGCGGTGCCCGCACCAGGGTGCAGGCGAGGCCGAGTTTTTGTTTCATGCCGCCGGACAGCCGGCCGGCCAGCCGGCGGGTAAAGGGGCCGAGGCCGGTCATGTGCATCAGTTCGGCGTAGCGTTCGGCGCGTGCCGTATGGGGCACACCCTGCAGGTCGGCGTAGAGGTCGAGGTTTTCCTGCACGCTGAGATCCTCGTAGAGGCCGAAGCGCTGCGGCATGTAGCCGAGTGCAGCCTGCACCGCGAGGGACTCGCGGGTGGAATCCAGGCCGAGCGCGCGGATGCTGCCGGCGTCGGGCACCAGCAGCCCGGCCGCCAGACGCATCAGGGTGGTCTTGCCTGCCCCGTCCGGCCCGATCAGCCCGGTCACCACGCCGGGGCGGATGGCGAAGCTCACGCCATCCAGCGCCTGCGTGCGCTGGTGGCCGGAAGCGAAGGACCGGGCCAGGTCAACCGCTTCCAGGATCGGCGCAGCGTCCATGACGGCGTTGCCTATTTGCTGTCCGTGCAAGGGGCCGCGCCCTGCGCCGGCGGTGCCTGGTCGAGCGGAATGGTCACCGTGGCAGGCATGCCCAGGCGCAGCTCGCCTTGTCCTTCGCAGACGAACACGCGGGCCTGGTAGACCAGGCTGGAACGGATTTCCGCGGTTTCCACTGATTTGGGGGTGAACTCGGCGGCCGGCGAGACATAGCCGACCCAAGCGCGGTAGCGCTTGTCGGGATGGCTGTCGGTCTGCACCCAGGCGCGCGCGCCGACCGGCACGCGGCCCAGTTGCGGTTCGGTCAGCCAGGTGCGCACCCAGACCGGATCGGTCAGCGCCAGGGTGAACACCGGTTTCTGCGGCGAGGCCATGTCGCCCGGCTCCAGGATGCGGTTCTGGATCACGCCGTCCGAGGGTGCGTGCAGTTCGCCTTCGTCAAGGTCGCGCTGGAGCACGGCCACGGTCGCCTCGTTGGCGGCGAGGGTCGCCTTCGCTGCCGCGATGTCCTCCTTGCGCGGACCGAGTTCGGCCAGGCGCAGCGTTTCCTCGGCCGCCTTCAACTGGTCGCGCGCCTTGTCGAGCGCGAAACGGGCGCTGTCCACCTGCTGCTGCGAGATGAATTTACGGGCCACCAGATCCGCCTGGCGCTGGTAATAGGCTTCTGCGTCTGCCACCGTCACCCGGGCCGCGTCGCGCTGCGCGCGGGCCTGGCGGATCTCCTCCGGGCGGGAACCCGCCAGATAGCGCGCCACCACCTGGCGCTGGACGGCTACTTGCGCCTCGGCCTGCTGGCGCGAGAGGCGCAGCCGCTCGGTGTCCAGGCTGGCCAGCAATTGCCCGGCTTTCACACGCGTCCCTTCCTGCGCCAGGATCTGCGCGATACGGCCGCTGGCGTTGAAAGCCAGTTCGACCTGGCGGATGTCCACGTTGCCGTGCAGGGTCAGTTCGTTCTGCGGTGGAGTCCCTTCGTTGCAGAACCAGCCGACGCCGACAAGCACGGCGGCGACCGCGGCGATGATCAGGATGATTTTGATTTTCATGGTACGTCCTTCGAGCGGGTCGACCGGTCTGCCTGGTTCGCCAAGCATGATAGGGCAGATCGCGTCGACCTGTCTGTGCGTGGCCGGGCAGGTGTTCGGGAACTTCGTGGCCATGCCGCGCTTCTCTATCAGGCAACTCAACAACACGCCTGATCGGAAGGATGCCGTGGACGCCGCAACTGCCTCAGTCACTCCCCCCGCGCTCGCTGCCCTCAACGGCCTGCGCACCTATCTCAACGACCAGATCCTCGGCCAGGAAAGCCTGGTCGAACGCCTGCTGGTGGCCCTGCTGGCGGATGGTCACCTGCTGGTCGAAGGTCCGCCCGGGCTGGCCAAGACCCGCGCCATCAAGGCGTTGGCGCACGGCCTGGAAGGCGATTTTCAGCGCCTGCAGTTCACACCTGACATGTTGCCGGCCGACCTCACCGGCTCCGACATCTACCGGCCCGAGGAAGGCGGTTTCCATTTCCAGCGCGGCCCGCTGTTCCACAACCTGATCCTCGCGGACGAGATCAACCGCGCGCCCGCGAAGGTGCAGTCCGCGCTGCTCGAAGCCATGGCCGAACGGCAGATCAGCGTCGGCGCCGCCACCTATCCCCTGCCGCGCCTGTTCCTGGTGATGGCCACGCAGAACCCGATCGAGCACGAAGGCACCTATCCGCTGCCCGAGGCGCAACTCGACCGCTTCATGCTACACACCCGGGTCGACTACCCGGACCGCGCCACCACCCTGCGCATCATGGAGCTGGCGCGGCGCGAGGCCCGGGAGGCGCGCGAGCTGCCGCCGCCGCCCAGCCGCCTGAGCCAGGAAACGATCCTCGCTGCGCGCCGCGAAGTGCTCGATCTGGCGCTGGCCGATTCGGTGGCGGAGTACATCGCCGCCCTGGTCGAGGCCACGCGCAGCCCGGAAAAATACAGTGCCGGCCTCGCCGAATGGTTGCGCTGGGGCGCCAGTCCGCGCGCGGCGATCGCCATCGAGCGCGGCGCCCGCGCACTGGCCTGGCTGGATGGACGCGACTACGTCAGCCCCGACGACGTCCAGGCCATCGCCCCGGACGCGTTGCGCCACCGGCTGCTGCTCGATTACACCGCGCAGGCACGCGGCGTCACCGCCCAGCAATGCGTCGCCGAATTGTTGCAGCAGGTGCCCGCCCCGTGAGCCTGCCCGATCTGGCGGAACTGGTCGCGCTACGCGGTCCCGCTCGCGGTCTCAGCCTGCATGCGCACCGTCCCGCACTGGCGTTGCTGCAGGGTTCGCACCGTAGCGCGCAGCGTGGCCGCGGCCTGGAATTCGAGGAGGTACGGCCCTATGCGCCCGGCGACGATGCCCGCACCATCGACTGGCGCGTCACCGCCCGGCGCGGCCGGCCACACACCAAACTGTTCCGCGAGGAACGCGAGCGGCCGGTCTGGCTGCTCGCGGACCTGCATCCCGGCCTCTATTTCGGCAGCCGCCGCCAGCTCAAGTCCGCCCTGCTGCTGAGTGCGGCGGCCCTGCTGGCCTGGGTCGCGGTGCTGGGCGGCGACCGCCTCGGTGCCCTGATCGCCGGTGGTGCGGACCTGCCGCGCATCTTCCCGCCGCGAGGCCGCGAGGCCGGCGTGCTGCCCGTGCTCGAAGCGCTGGTCGAGGCGCAGCCGCAGGCGCCCGGCGTGCCCGATGCCGGCAGCCTGAATGCCCTGCTGGCCGGGTTGCGGCCGTTGCTGCAGCCCGGCAGTCTGGTGCTGGTGCTGAGCGATTTCAGCGCGCTGGACGCGCGCACCGAATCCGCCCTGGCCGCGCTGAGCACGCACAGCGACTGCCGGCTGCTGGCGCTGACCGATCCACTGGAGCGCAACGGCCTGCCCGCCGGCCTGTATCGCGCCGGCCTGCCCGGCCGGCTCTGGTGGCTCGATGGCGCGCGCAGCCGGGACGCCTGGCAGGAAAAATGGGCGGCGCGGCAGCAGCGGCTGGATGCCCTGGCCCGCCGGCTTGCCTTGCCGCTGACCCACCTGGATACCGCGGATGCCGTGGCCGAGTCGCTGCCGCCGCTGCTCAGGGAAACGGCATGGGCGGCATGAATGCCGACTGGCTGTCCCAACTGGCGCCGGCCCATGCGCCGCCCCCGCCGGGCTGGTGGCCACTGGCGCCGGGCTGGTGGGGATTGGCACTGCTGCTCGGGCTGATCGCTGCCGGCCTGGTCTACAGGGTTCGCCGCCCGCCCGTCCGCCTGCGCCGTACGGCCCTGCGCGAACTCAAACGCCTGGAAGGGAGCACGAACGACGATGCCCGCCTGGCAGGCGAACTGGAACACTTGATGCGCCGTTATGCCGTGGCCGCCTACGGCCGCGAAACCGTCGCACATCTGAGCGGGGCGGCCTGGCTGGACTTCGTCGTCGCGCACGGCGGCAAGGATCTGGCGGGCGACGTGGGCCAGGCGCTGCTGCGCGCGGCTTACGGCAGCCCGGTCCCAGCCGATCGCACCCGCTGGCTGAAAGGGGTTCGCGGTTTCCTGGGGACGCGTCGATGATCCACGTCGCCTGGCCCTGGATGCTGTTGTGTCTGCCGTTGCCCTGGCTGCTGGCGCGCTGGCTGCCGCCCGCCCAGCCGCAGGGCGCGGCGTTGTTCCTGCCTTTCGCCGCCGCCGTGGCGGATGCTTCGCTGCCGGTTGGGCGCCCGGTGTCGCGGCCGCGCAAGCTGCTGTTCGCCCTGGTCTGGCTGCTGCTGGTTCTCGCCGCCATCCGGCCGCAGTGGCTGGGCGATCCCGAAGCGGTCGCCGCCACCGGGCGGCGCCTGCTGCTGGCGGTCGACGTGTCGGGGTCCATGGCCAATCAGGACATGGCGGGCGGCGCAACTCGCCTGCAGGTGGTGCAGAAAGTGGCCGGCGATTTCATCCGCCGCCGTCACGGCGACCAGGTCGGCCTCATCCTGTTCGGTACCCGGCCCTATCTGCAGGCGCCGCTCACCCCCGATCTCAACACGGTGGACCAATTTCTCGACGAGGCCATGATCGGCGTGGCCGGCACGCAGACCGCCATCGGCGACGCCATCGGCCTTGCCATCAAGCGGCTGAAAGCGGACCCGGCCAGGGCGGGCCACAAGGGCGATACCGTACTGATCCTGCTGACCGACGGCAGCAGCAACGCCGGCGCCATGCCGCCGCTCGAAGCGGCCAGAATGGCCGCACAAGCCGGGCTGCGCATCTACACCATCGGCGTCGGCGCCGCCGCGCAGGATGGCTTCTTCGGTATCAGCGGCAACAGTGACCTCGACGAGGACACGCTGAAAAGCATCGCCAAGACAACCGGCGGCGAATACTTCCGCGCCACCGATGCCGCCGCCCTCGAACAGGTCTACGCTCGCATCGACCGACTGGAGCCGAGCGCTGCGCGCCAGCAGTGGTATCGCCCGCGCGACGAATGGTTCGCGTGGCCATTGGGGCTGGCGCTGTTGCTGAGCCTGCCGGCCGTGCTGTGGAGCGGACGCGCATGGCGCTGATGCAGCAGTTTCACTTCCTGCGGCCGTTCTGGCTGCTGGCCTTGCCCGTGCTCTGGGGGCTCAGCGTCTGGCTCGCCCGGCGTCGCGGCCGCGATGGCGACTGGGCTCGGCTCATCGACCCCGACCTGCTGCCGGCGCTACGTCTGGCCGGCGACGGCAAGCCCGGACGCTCGCCGTGGCTGTGGCTGGCGCTGGCCTGGACGCTGGCGGCGCTGGCCCTGGCCGGGCCCAGCTGGCAACGCGCGCCTTCTCCCGCCTATCGTGGCAATGCAGCCTGGGTGCTGGTGCTCGACCTGTCGCCGTCGATGGCCGCGGCCGACCTGGCGCCGAACCGGGTCACCCGTGCCCGCTATGCGCTCGACGACCTGCTGGATGCAGCACACGATGCCCGCGTCGGCCTGGTGGTGTTCAGCGACGAGGCCTATACCGTCACGCCCTTGACCGACGATGTCGCCACCGTACGTGCCCTGCTGCCGCCTCTCGCCCCGGGCATCATGCCGACGCGCGGCGACGATCTGGCGCCAGCGCTCGAACAGGCCGGCAAACTGCTGGCGCATGGCGGGAGCCAGTCGGGCCAGGTCGTGGTGGTGACCGACGGTTTCGCCGACCCGGCCGCTGCCTTCGACGCTGCCGGGAAACTGCGGTCGCGCGGCATCGCCGTCAACGTCGTGGGGGTCGGCGCCCGGGGGGGCGGCTTCGTCCGTACGGGCCAGTCGAATGCCAGGCCGCTCGACGTCGATCGGCTGCGGCAATTGGCCGCCTCGGGGGGCGGGCACTATGTCGACGCGGCCGGCCTGACCGCTTTGGTCGGCGACCTCCAGGCCCGCGCCAGTCGTGCCGGCATGACGCGGGCCGCGCAGGACATCCGCGTGGCGCATTGGCTGGACGGCGGGGTCTGGCTGTTGCCGTTCCTGCTGTTGTTTGCCGGCCTGCTGGCACGACGGGGGTGGCTGTGATGCGCGGCCTGTGGTTGACCGGGTTGCTGCTGTGGGCGGCCGCGGCGCAAGCGAGTCCGACCTGGGACAACCTGTGGCGTACGCCCGACCAGCGCGCCCAGCAACTGTTGCACCAAGGCAAGCCGGCCGAAGCGTCCCGGCTGTTCCGGGACCCGCGCCGCAAGGCCTATGCTGAATTGCAGGCCGGCAATTTTCCACAAGCGGCGCAGGATTTCAGTGCGTTCAATGACACGGACGGCCAGTACAACCGGGGCAATGCGCTGGCGCGTGCCGGTCGCCTGCAGGAGGCGATCCAGGCCTACGATGCGGCGCTGGCGCGCGACCCGAACAATCGCGATGCCCGGCACAATCGCGAACTGGTGGCCAAGGCCCTGCAGAAGCAGCCGCCCAAGCCGCCACCCACCTCGGGCCAGGGCCAGCAGGGAAACACGAGCCAGAACAGTCCGAAACAGGGCGACCAGGGCCAGCAGAAACAGAACTCCGGCTCGCAGAACGGCGAGACGTCGAAGCCGTCATCAAACAATACGGCGCAAGCGGGCAAGCCGGGGCAGAGCCCGGCCGACGGCAGCCAGACCCGGCCGGCCGGACAAGGTCAGCCGCAGCAAGGACAGTCCCAGCCTCGCCAGCTGCAAGCCGGCCCAGCCAGCCCGCCGCCCGATCGCCGCAACGCGGATGCGAACGGTTCACAACAGGAACAGGCAGCGAATGCCGCCGCCCAGGCCCGTAGCGATGCCGAAGCCGGACTGGCCAAGCCGCAAACGGCTCAAGCGCCACAGGCAGTGACCAACCCGCCCAGCGAGCGCCAGCTCGCCGAGGAACAATGGCTGCGCCGCATTCCGGACGACCCGGGTGGCCTGCTGCGGCGCAAATTCATGATCGAACATCTCATCCGACAGCAAGGGACGCAACCATGAATACCCCATGCCGCCTCTTCGTTTTTGCCGCACTCTGCGGTGTCAGCCTGACCGCATCCGCGGCAGTGAGTGCCTGGCTCGACCCGACCCAGGTCGGATCGGGTGAAGCCGTTCAGCTCGTCCTCAAGCACGACGGCGAGACCGGCAAGCAGCCCGACCTCGGCCCGCTCAAGCAGGACTTCGACGTGCTCGGCCGCAGTACGGGCTCCAGTATCCAGATCGTCAACGGCAAGATGTCGGCGCAGACCGAAATCAGCCTGACGCTGATGCCGAAGCATGGCGGCACGCTGCAGGTGCCGCCGCTGAAGTGGGATGGCGAGACGTCGCCCGCCCTCACCTTGACCGTAGGTGGAAACGCGGCCGCCGCCCAGCCCGGCAACGCCCCGGCGCCCGCCAGCGGCTCGGCGCACGTCTTCCTTACTGCGACGCTCGACCAGAAGCAGCCCTATGTCCAGGCCGCCGACACCCTGACGGTACGCCTCTATACCGACCAGCCGCTCTTTCAGGCCAGCCTCGAGCTGCAACCGAGCAACGACGTACTGGTGCAGCAGCTGGGGCAGGACAGCCAGACCAGCACCACGCGCGACGGCCGCAGCTATCGGGTGATCGAGCGCAAATATCTGCTGTTCCCGCAGCGCAGCGGCAAGATCCACCTTGATGGCCCGGTGCTGAACGCCGAGGTGCAGGACGACCGCGGCGGCAACGATCCGTTCGGTACGAACACCTTTTTCGGTAACGTATTCGGTCGCAACCCGTTCGCGGGCATGATGAATGCCACCCGGCCGTTGCGGGTCCGGGCCGACCCGCTGGTTCTCGACGTGCGCCCGCGTCCCGCGAGCGGCACCGGCCACGACTGGCTGCCCGCGCAGAAAGTGACGCTGGCTGAGACCTGGCAGCCCGACAACGGGCCGCTCCATGTCGGCGACCCCATCACGCGCCACGTGCATCTCAGCGCGCTCGGTCTCACCGCTTCGCAGCTGCCCGACCTGAGCGTGCTGATGCCGCTGCCGGATGGCCTGCGAGCCTATCCCGACCAGGCCAAGCTGGATACCGGCGTGCAGGGCGACGGCGTCGTCGGCACCCGCGACCAGGACATTGCACTGGTCGCCAGCCGTTCGGGTCGTTATCAGATCCCTGCGCTGCATCTGTACTGGTGGGATACCACCCGCAACCAGCAGCGCGAAGTCGAGCTGCCGGCGCGTACCTTGTTTGTCCTGCCCGGTTTCGGCGGCGTTGCTGCCACGACCGCGTCCGCAGGCCCGACAGCCGGCACGCCGCTGCTGCCGGCCAATCCGTCCAAGTCGGTCGCCGAACAGATCCGGGCGCCGGCAAACGTCCACGGGTACTGGCTCAGTCTGGTTCTTGGCGTGCTCTGGCTCGGGACGTTGGCAGCCTGGGGGATCAGCCGCCGGCGCCGTCCGCTGGCGAGCCCGGATGCAAGCAGCCCGACACCGACGGTTGCCGTCGCAGATGCGCGCAAGGCCTTCCGGCAAGCCTGCCACGACGACGATCCGCACGCGGCGCGACGGGCGCTGCTCGACTGGGCGCGTGCCACTTGGCCGCTCGATCCGCCGCTGGGTCTCCAGGCCTTGTCGGACCGACTTGGCGACGCCGCATCGAAAAACTTGCTGAAGCAACTCGACCGGGTCTGTTATGCCGGCGGGACGTGGACGGGAAAGCCGTTGGCGGAAACGCTCACGCGCCTTGACGGAAACACAAAAGGAAGAATTGCGACCACGCCGGAATTGGCCGGACTCTACCCCTAGCATTGCTTGCGAATACCGCCTATTGTCCGTTCTTCAGGAATGGTGTGGTTTGAACCTGACCCTTTGTGTGGCTGATGAAGGGGAAGTTGTGTGCAGATAAGCCAAGGAAGCCTGAATGCTTGTAGTATTTAGTTCTCTCAACCAACGAAGGGATATTTATGAACAAATCCGAATTGATCGAAGTCGCCGCAACCGAGGCAGACATCAGCAAGGCCGCCGCTGGCAGAGCACTCGACGCAATCCTTGATGCAGTCGTCAAGGCCGTGGCGAAAGGGGACACCGTGACCCTCGTCGGCTTCGGCACCTTCAAGTCGTCCAAGCGTGCTGCGCGTACTGGCCGCAACCCGCAAACCGGCGCCGAGATCAAGATCGCCGCGTCGACGGTGCCGCGTTTCACCGCAGGCGCCGGCTTCAAGACCGCCGTCGCAGGCAAGAAAGCCGCGAAAAAGAAGTGATGTAACACAAGCGGGGAGGGTGCCGCCCATCGTGGTGCCATCCCTGCTATCAATACGGGCCGGCGTCTCTCGCCTTCCCGCCCGTGTCATGTGCCCGTCCTTGCCATGACGTCAGCAAGAGCAAGTCTTTACCGTACTCAGTGCGTTCCGGGTCACGCCAAGTCGATTGGCCCCGTACCGATTCTCAGCAAATGTACATCCCGGGTGATGCCTGATGTGTCTGAGAGAGGGCAATGGGATGACTGGAAATGAAAACGGCCCGCGAAAAGCGCGAGCCGTTGGAAGTGGTGGCCAGTCTCGGAATCGAACCAAGGACACGCGGATTTTCAATCCGCTGCTCTACCAACTGAGCTAACTGGCCAGTCCGCGGTCATGCGACCACGTTGAGATCAAATGCATGGTGCACAGCCCGACGCATTTGTTTTGCGATGCCAATGCAAACGCCGAAACAGGGAGCAGCCGTTCACATGCGGGGCGCAGTATAAGCGACCCACCCGGTTTTGTGAAGCTGCGGCCGTCGCAGCCTGAAGGCCGATCCCGCTGATACGCTGTCGATTCTTGAAGAATTTGGCAATCTCTTTGCTTGTGATGGAACAGGCGTCGTGACCATGTCCCAGTCAGACCATCGCCTCCCGGCGCTGGCACCGGAGCAAGACGGTACTTGGCGAGCTCGCTCCTAAATGGTCCAGCAGGCCCACCTCCTTCTCCGCTTGCCTGCGCGAAAGGCCGTGAGGCCGGTGATGCAAACGTTGGATGGGAGGGAGAAAGGGAATTCGCCCCGTCATGGCAGTGAGCTTCACATCCGTCCACTCGGCCATTGCAGACATTCCGGGCCTCAGCCGCCCACGTGCAGGATCACCTCGGGAACCCAGCCCAACACGAAATACAGCACCCAGAAACCCAGCACATAGGCCATCGCCACGTGCCAGCCTTCGCGGATCCAGCGCCCGGTGTTCTTGGCTTCCTCGAATTCGTTGGTGATGGCGACGCCGGCCGAGGAGCCGAACCAGATCATCGAGCCGCCGAAGCCGACGGCGAAGGCGAGCATGCCCCAGTCGTAGCCGCCCTGATCGAGCGCGAGTTTGGTGAGCGGGATGTTGTCGAACACGGCCGAGACGAAGCCAAGACCGAAGGTGGTGTGCACCGAGGCTGCAGGCAGTTTGTCAACCGGCATCAGGCTGGCGGCGGTGACGAGGAAGATCAGAAACAGGCTGCCCTTGAGTGCGTGGAACGCTTCGCGCCAGGGCGCCGGGCGGATCAGGGCGCCGAGCACGATGGCCGCCCACACGCCGACCGCGGGAAGTCCGAGGATCACGTTGGCCGCGATGGCGCCGCCGATGATGAGCCCGACCACGCCCAGCCGCACCCAGTCGACTTGATGGTCGCGCGGCCAGTCCTTGCGGATGGGCTGATAGGCATGCTGCTTGTGGGCGGCGACGAAGGCCGAGAAGGTGACGGCGACGATCGAGGCGATGAAGGCGTCGGCGACGTGCAGCGCCGGCACGCCGGCGATCCACATCATGGTGGTGGTGGTGTCGCCCACCACCGAGCCTGCACCGCCTGCGTTGGAGGCGGCGACGATGGCGGCGAGGTAGCCCACCATGACCTTGCCCTGGAAGACGCGCCGTGCGATGACGCCGCCGATCATGGCGGCGGCGATGTTGTCGAGAAAGCTGGAGATCACCGCCACCAGCACCAGCAGCAGGAAGCCGCCGCGCCAGTCGTCGGGCAACCAGTGCGGCAGCAGGTCGGGGACGTGCGATTCCTCGAACACCTTGGCGAGGATGGCGAAGCCGAGCAGCAGGCCCAGCAGGTTGAGCAGCAGCGGTGCTTCGTGTCCGAGGTGGGGCAGCAGCGGGTAGCCCAGCTCCGAGACCTTGTAGAGCGCGATGACCACGAGTCCCGTCAGGGCGATCTCGAAGTTGCGCTGGTGCATGAGGGCCACGCCCAGCAGGGTCAGGGCGAAGAAGAAGAACTCGACGGGAAAAGGCAGCATGGCGGGATGGTCGTTTATTGGAAAGGCGGGGCACCAAGACTCCGCGCTGCGATTCTATGCGCTGTAGGGTGCGCGCATCCAATCCGTGCGCAGTTTGATCGCCTGCTCGCGAAACACGGCGAGCCTGCATCGAGGCTGCCGGCCAGCGTGGCGGGACGGGGCGGGGAGAAGAGAATGGGTGTTCCCTGCAGGTTCGATCGGGATCGTCATGAATCCCGCGACGATGGATCCTGTTACCGGTCTACTTTTCCATACCGTAATATTGGAAGCTAGGCATTCTCAAGACCGGCACGAATCATCAGGATAGATAGCCATGGCTGCCGTCCCTGATATTCATCAATGAAGTGAGACCGAACATTTCCATCAAGCGCTTCGGCAGGAGTTCCCTTTGCTACGCCCCTCTCTATTTCTGATCGGTTCCGCAGCACTCGTGCTGTTGCTGGTGCTCTCCGGTATCCACCCCTTCGATCGCACGACCTGGGTGCTCGAAATCTTTCCCGTCCTGATCGCGCTGCCCGTGCTCTGGGCGACTCATCGTCGCTTCCCCTTGACCTCTCTCCTTTACAGCCTGATTTTCGTGCATGCCCTGCTCCTCATGGTCGGCGGCAAGTATTCCTATGCCCGGGTGCCCCTCGGATTCGAGATCGAAGGCTTGTTGCATCTGGGCCGAAATCCCTACGACAAGATCGGCCATTTCTTCCAGGGTTTCGTGCCGGCCCTGATTGCGCGCGAGATATTGATTCGCGGCGAATTTGTCCGTGGCAGGAAAATGCTGGCCTTCCTGTCCGTATGCGTTGTGCTCGCCATCAGTGCGAGCTACGAACTCATCGAATGGGCATCGGCCGTCGCGCTCGGACAGGGGGCCGACGAGTTCCTCGGGACGCAGGGAGACTCTTGGGATACCCAGTCCGACATGCTGTTTGCGCTTATCGGAGGTATTATGGCGATGCTGCTTCTCTCGCGCATTCACGACAGGCAGATCCGTCGTTTGCGCATCGTGACGCCGCCAGCCGGACCGGCAGTCCACCGCAGCCGCGCAGCTGATTCTGAACCCTGATGATCTCCGCCCACGCCCAAATACTCTGTGACCTGCTACGCACGCAGGAGGTCGCCGCCCTCGGCACGCTGCACCAAGGCCGTCCCTATGTGTCCATGGTGCCCTTCGCCATGCTGCCTGGCGGAACGGATTTCATCATCCATGTCAGCCAGCTCGCGGCCCATACCAAGGACATGCTGACGAGTCCGCCGGTGAGTCTGCTGGTGATCGCACCGCCGGTGCCCGGGGTGATGGCGCAGGAACAGGCGCGCATTACAGTGCAGGGCGAAGCGGTACAACGGGTTGCCGGCACGTCTGGGCATGCTGCCGCGAAGGCGGCTTATCTGGCGCGCTTCCCGCAGAGCGAACCGATGTTCGGTTTTTCCGACTTCTCGCTGTTCGTCATCGTGCCGGACACGATTCGTTTCGTCGGCGGGTTTGCGCAGGCAACGACGATTTCACGGGAAACGCTGGCCGAGGTCCTGGGCCAGGGCGCGCCGCGCTGAAAGCGCGTTTTCGCGTCGCGCCTGGCCCGCCATCGCATACAGTAGGGAGGGCATGCTGGGCAGTGTCGGTGTGCTATGTTGAACGAGGAGGTGTCCACCATGCAAAACGCTCATCCGAATTCTCATTCGACCGTCAAATCCGTACGCGCGGCACTGGAGCGCGAATCGCGCATCGATCTGCATCGCTGGCCCGTCAGCATCGAGTTGACCACCGACGATGCGCTGGTTCTGGAAGGCGAAGTCGGGAGCGTCGCCGCCAAGAAACGGGCGCTGGAGATAGCGGGATCCTGGCACAACGTGCGCGGCGTGGTCGACCGCCTGCATGTGGCGCCTTCCGAACGCAAGGGCGATGGTGCGATGCTGGATAGCCTGACTGCTTCGTTGCTCGGTGCGGCGGAATTGAAGAACTGCACGCTGCGTGCGGTGAAGAAAGGGGGGGCCCGGATGGTGCAGGAATCGGGTGGCGAGGATTCCAGCGGCGATATCCTGGTTTCGGTGAAAGCGGGGATCGTGACCCTCGACGGCTGGGTGCTCAGCCTGTCGCACAAGCGCATGGCAGGCGTGCTGGCGTGGTGGACGCCTGGCTGTCGCGACGTCGTCGACTGCCTGGAGGTGCTTCCGCCGGAACAGGACAATGACGACGAAGTCAGCGACGCGTTGTCGCTGGTGCTGGAACTGGATCCCCTGATTCCCCACCCGGAACAGATCCATGTCCAGACGCGCAATTACGTCGTCACGCTGGAAGGCCTGGTCAATACGGAGACAGAGAAAGCCCGGGCCGAGCAGGATGCCTGGTGTCTGTTCGCCGTGGACAAGGTGGTCAACCGGCTCGCCGTCGGGGGATAACAAAGGCAAGCATGGTGACGTGCCCCCGGCCCGGTCAGGCGCGCGACGACCCGGATTTTCAGGGGATGTTCATCGGCCGCATCAATACGTCGGGCAGTACGGTCCAGGCGGGTCAGTCGATCATCACAATGCATACATGGAAGCTGCGCTCGACCTCATGACGGCCGATTTGGAATGTGACGCTACCGCTTGCCTGGCAGAGTAGTTGCAAGTGGCCCAAGGATGAGTGAGCATGCGGTTTCTGGCTCATACGCAAAACTGGATAACGCATGGATGACTGGTTTGTCTGGCTTGCCCGCTTGATGTTCGTCGGCATTTTTCCCTTGGGTATCGGCATGCTTTTCCGCGCCTGGTCCATCGCGGTGCGCGGGGATTATCGCTACGTGGCGGATTGGCGCGGCCGGTCGATTCAAGAGGGGAAACGCTGGGCTCCTGTCGTCCTGGGCATCAATGGATTGTGCGGGGCGGGGCTGCTTGCGGTGGGGGTACTGGTCTTGCTGATCGGTCTGCCGTTTGCAATCTGGTCGGGACTGACGGCATTCATTATCTGGAGCTATTATTTTTCCCTGCAGGTTGTTGTGCAGCGCGCCAGGAGTCAGCGCGCGATCGCCTGACCTGCCTGAAAGCGCATCGGGGCTTTCCGGGGAATGGTTTGAATTGACTATCGCCGACCAGCCGGATGGGCTATACCGTTGCAAAGGTGTAGTAGAGTGCGCGAAATAACATATAAACCCAAGCAAGTACCAACTTATTCATAAATCACAGCCACCAGGGAGGAGAACTGTCGATGTCCAAGCCACAAGACTTTGATGCAAAAGCGTACTGGAGTGCAACGCTCCGGCTACTTGTCGTAACACTCGTTATCTGGTTCGTTGTTTCGTTCGGTGCCGGCATCCTGTTCCGCGATGCGCTCGACGGCATTCATCTCGGCGGTTATCCCCTGGGCTTCTGGTTTGCCCAGCAGGGTTCCATCTTTGTCTTCGTCGGTCTGATCTTCTGGTATGCGCGCCGCATGGACAAGATCGACCGCGAGCATGACGTTCACGAAGAATAAGCACAACACCGAGGAGACACACAATGGATCTGAAAACCCTGACTTTCGTCGTGGTGGGCCTGTCGTTCGCCCTCTACATCGGCATCGCCATCTGGGCGCGCGCTGGCACCACCAAGGAGTTCTACATCGCCGGTGGCGGCGTTCACCCGATCATCAACGGCATGGCGACCGGCGCTGACTGGATGTCCGCCGCCTCCTTCATCTCCATGGCCGGCCTGATCGCCTTCCTTGGCTATGGCGGCTCGGTCTATCTGATGGGCTGGACCGGCGGCTACGTGCTGCTGGCCGTATTGCTTGCCCCGTACCTGCGCAAGTTCGGCAAGTTCACCGTGCCCGAGTTCATCGGCGACCGGTATTACTCGCAGACGGCGCGCATCGTCGCGGTGATCTGCCTGATCTTCATCTCCTTCACCTATGTCGCGGGCCAGATGCGCGGCGTCGGCATCGTGTTCTCGCGCTTCCTCGAAGTGGACATCACGACCGGCCTGATCATCGGCATGGGCCTGGTGTTCTTCTACGCGGTGCTCGGCGGCATGAAGGGCATCACCTACACCCAGGTGGCGCAGTACTGCGTGCTGATCTTCGCCTACACCATCCCGGCGGTGTTCATCTCGCTGCAGATCTCTGGCAACGTGTTCCCGCAGCTCGGACTGGGCGGGCACATGGGCGACATGTACTTCCTCGACAAGCTGAACAAGACCGTGACCGATCTGGGTTTTGCCGCCTATACCACCGGCAACAAGACCATGATCGACGTGTTCTGCATCACGCTGGCGCTGATGGCCGGTACCGCAGGCCTGCCCCACGTGATCGTGCGTTTCTTCACCGTGCCCAAAGTGCATGACGCCCGTCTGTCCGCCGGCTGGGCGCTGGTCTTCATCGCCATCCTCTATACCACCGCTCCCGCGGTCGGTGCCATGGCCCGCTACAACCTGCATGCCACGGTGAACACTGCGGTCGCCACCGGCGGCGACGTGTTCGCCCCCGATGCCGCGATCCAGGGCGAATCGCGCCCCGGCTGGATGAAGCGCTGGGAGAAAACCGGCCTGATCGCCTGGGAAGACAAGAATGGCGACGGCCGCATCCAGTACTACAACGACAAGAGCAAGGACGAGGCTTTCCTGGCCAAGGCCGCTGCCGCGGGCTGGAAGGGCAACGAACTCGGTTCCGAGGCCAAGGGGAAATTCACCGGCAAGGTCGACAATGACATCATGGTGTTGGCCAACCCCGAGATCGCCGGTCTGCCCGACTGGGTGATCGCCCTGATCGCCGCCGGGGGTATCGCTGCAGCGCTGTCCACCGCCGCCGGTCTGCTGCTGGTGATCTCCTCCGCCATCTCGCATGACCTCATGAAGGGCGTGTTCGCCAAGGACATTTCCGAGAAGGGTGAACTGATGGCGGGCCGTGTCGCTGCCGCCGTCGCGGTGCTCGTAGCCGGCTACCTCGGCTACAACCCACCGGGCTTCGTCGCGCAGGTGGTGGCGTTCGCCTTCGGACTGGCCTGTGCCTCGCTGTTCCCGACCATCGTCATGGGCATCTTCAGCAAGTCGATGAACCGCGGTGGCGCCATCGCCGGCATGCTGACCGGCCTGGTGTTCACCCTGGCCTACATCATCTACTTCAAGCGCGATGTGCTGCTGGGCATGCCCAAGGTGCCTGATTCCGACTGGCTGTTCGGCATTTCGCCGGAGGGCATCGGCGTCATCGGCATGATCCTCAACTTCACGGTGTCCTACGTGGTGATGAAGCTGACGCCCAAGTGTCCGGATCACATCCAGCACCTGGTCGAAGGCATCCGCTACCCGCGGGGTGCCGGTACGGCTCAGGCTCACTGAACCCATAACGGGTGAAACGGCAAGGCCCCCGCTGCGGCGGGGGCCTTTGTTTTTGCATGGTCGTCAGACCGACAGGGTTTGCCGCCTGTGTTCCTGTTCCAGCCGCTTCAAGCCCCCAAAACTGGCCATCCCGCGCGGCGCCAGGCCAGGGCGCAACGCCAGCAGCAGTTCGGCCGTGGACAGGGCATCGGCCAGGGCATTGTGACGGGCGTAATTGCCGATCCCGAACCGGCCCATCCAGTCATCCAGCGTGCGATAGCGCCGGGCAAGCTGTGGGTGCAGCGCGGGCGCCACATATGCCAGGTCGGCCCAGGCATGCCGGAAATCGAGCCCAAGGAAGGTGCGCATGGCCCGGCCGATCATCGACTCGTCGAACGCGACGTGAAAGGCAATGAGCGGATCCTTGTCCAGGTATTCGAGAAAGGCGAGCAGGGCATCGGCAGCCGGCATGCCCTCCCGCTGGGCGGTGCCACCGATCCCATGGATCAGGATGTTGTCCTTTTCGCTGACCTGCGCCTGTTGCAATACGATTTCGAAACTGTCGTCCAGCCGGATGCGTCCGTTCGCCACCGCGACCGCGCCAATCGCGATCAGGCGATCGCGGCTGATATTGAGCCCGCTGCTTTCCACGTCTACCACCACGTAGCGGCTTTCATTGAAAGGCGTGTTTTGACGCGGCGGCGGCAGCGCCTGCCAGGCAGCCAGGCGCTGCATTTGTGGCGAGGTCAGGTCCGGCTTTCTGCCGACGAGCCGATCCAGCAGCCAGCTCATACCTGGTAGTCCAGGCCCAGCTTGGTCTGCAGCTTGCGCGCCTGGCGAAAGGCTTCCTTGAGAATGCGCTGGTCGAGGTTGTTGAGCGTGTCGGGATCCACCCGGTTGGTAAGCGTTGTGCCCTGCTCGCTTTGCACGTGATGCAGGCGCAGGCGCAGCAATTGAATGAACAGGAAGGCCTGGCAGTAGGCGTCGACGTCGCGCGTGCTGATATTCAAGGGAAGGGCGATCTCGCGCAGGCGCTGCAGCGTGTTGGTGTGCGTGCCGCCAGTCGCCAGGCTGAAAATGCGCGCGGCATCGACGAAAGGGGTGATGCCGTTCATCTTGAGATCGATGGTGTGATCGTCACCCGTTACGAAATCGCGCACCATGCCGAGGGGCGGTCGGTTGCGCAAGGCATTGACGGCAAGCTGGTGGAGGAAGCGCGAGTTCTTCGGTGCGGCTGCCTGCAGCCATTCACGCAGCGCCGTCCCCAGGTGGGTCGCACCGTAGAGCGGACGGAAGTCGAAGAAGATGGTCGAGTGCAGCAGATCCATCGGGGCGCCGTGGTAGATCCATTTGTCGAACGTGGTCTGCCATTCATCGAGCGACAGGCACCATTTCGGGTTCGACGCCATGACGTCGCCGCCGCACAGCGGAAACCCGCACTCCGCGAGGGCGAGATTGATGCGTTTGGCAAAGGGCAGCAGCACGGCACGCAACGCGGCGGGGTCCTGGTTGTCCTTGAGCGCGAAGATGATGCCGTTGTCCTGGTCCGTGTTCAGCGTCTGCTCGAAGCGACCTTCGGAGCCTAGCGCCAGCCAGCAGAATTCGATGCCTCGAGCCGGGCTCTCCTGCAACTCCAGTTCGATGATGCGTGTAGTCAGCAGGTCATTGAGCGTCGTGATGATCTGGGTCAGCTGCTCGGCGGCCACGCCCTGGGCCAACATGTTGCGGGCAAGCTGCTGGATGTCGCGCGCGCATTGCTTGAGCAACGCAAGATCGGGTGCATGGCGGATGGCCGTGCTGATCCGGCTCAGCCCGACGCGCTGCAGGCTGAACAAGTCCTTTTCCGATATCACGCCGGTCAGACGGCCGCTGTCGGTTACCAGCACATGACGAATACCCTGTTTGGCCATGGCGAGGGCAGCCTCATGGGCGGCGGCATGGGGCGGCAGGGTGATGAGATTCGTGCTCATGATGCGGATGACGGGTTCGTCGAGATCCATTCCGGCCAGGGCTACGCGGCTCAGCACGTCGTGCAAGGTAAGGATCCCCTTGGGAACACGGGATTCCACGGCAACCATCGCGCCCACGCCGTGGTCCTCCATGCGCTGCAGCGCCTGCCGGATGGACGTGTCCGGGGCGCAGGTCACCGGCTCGCGCCGGATGACGGACGCGAGACTGCTGCTCATCGACTGCTGTTCCGAACTGGCTTTGGAATAGCCCGCCTGGATGAGATGCTTCGATTGCTCGAGCAGATTGGCGATGCGGCGGGTGCAGAAATCGTGGAAGGCTGCGCTCAGGCGGGTCAGCTGCAGGAAGTCGCCGGCCGGCAAGGCATAGCAAAAGACATCGCTGCTGGCACGGTAGACGCTGGTGACGGGGCGATCGGCGAGCAGTGCGCCCAGCGGGAAGCACTCGCCCTCGTGCAGTTCCAGCCAGGCACTGTCCTCTTGCGTTTGTGCGATGCCCTGCTCGCCCTGCACGATGCCTTGTTTGATGATGAGGAAAGGGACCGGGTCGGTCTGTCCGGGCGAGAGGATCACTTCACCCTTTGCAAAATAGCCCAGCGTCAGTTTCCGGGCCATCCACAGCAGGTGTTCACGGGCCATCTGGTCAAACGGCGCAAACTGGCCCAGGTGCTCAACGGTAGCCAGAATCAGTGAATTGGCAGCCTCCGACATCGTTTTCCCTCGGCGTGTCTTCTGGTTCGTGGCCCATTATCGTCAGGTGCCGGCGTATTCCGCAAGGCGAGTTATCGGGCAGGCAACGGCCGCCCATAAAAAAGCGGTGGGCAATTGCCACCGCTTCAAAGGCTGCTGAAACGATTTAATTTGCGCGTTTACGCATGAGGCGAGTAAGTACCAGCCCCGTACCCAGCAGCAGCAGCGATCCCGGTTCGGGTACGGAGTTTCCGCCCCCGCCAATCGGTGCGAAGCGGTCTTCCAGCGTCCAGCTGAGAACGTCGTGATTGGCGTATGCCGCACCGGTGCCAGACGTAAAGCCGACGAAAGCATTGGTGGTGCCCAGGTCACTCGCCAGATTGCGCGTCAGCGACAGAATGGCGCTGGTGGGGCGTACAGCGGAACGGCCCAGGCGGGCTTCCAGTAGATTGGTGCTGCCGTCGTAATCGATCCACGCGTTCCAGATGTCGCCATCGTTCATGTCGGCTTCGGTCACTTCGGCAAGGACGATCGAATCGACGCTGCCGTTGACATCGACGCCGATGTGGTTGCTGCTGTTGTTGTCGCCGGCGCCATTGTTCCATGTGTCGAATTCAATGCCGACGCTGTTGTTGATGCCGGCATAGCCAATGCCGCCGCCAGCCCCGCCGACGTTGTTGCCGACGGTCTGTACTACGAACACCAGGCCGTCGGCGCCGCATCCTTGACCATCGCAGGCGCCGCCGGGATTGGTGAAGCGAAACTGGAAGAAGGTGCTGAACGAGGCGTTGGAGGCAAGGGAAACCGTGCTGGTCGAGAAGGCGCTGCCCGATTCGCCATAATTCGCGGGCGTCAGCCGCAGTACGTTGCCCACCTGAGCGGCATTGCCATTGAGTGTGAGACCGGCCACGCTGGAAAAATCCGGGTAGCTGATCACTGCAGCACCGGCCTGCCCCGCCAGGGTGAGGATGCAGGCGGCAACAGCAAGCTGTTTGATCGTTTTCATTCATTTCTCCCTTGTTGGATGTTCCCCATCGCACTGCAAATACCGGGCCATCAGATGATTTGATCTTTGATTCATCTGGTTAATCAATGGCTTGTTGCATTTTCCCGTGAGGTGTTTGCATCAGGCATGGGGCATTTGATACTGGAACGTAAAAAACGCCGACAGATGCCGATTGCCAAGAGGGTTTGCCGGATAAAAAAAGCCCCGCCGAAGCGGGGCTTTGGGACTGCTTGAAAACCCGAAACGGGTTAAACGGGCAGGCGTTTGCTTCCTTACATCATGCCGCCCATGCCACCCATCCCGCCCATGTCGGCGCCGCCCATCGGCATGGCCGGCTTGTCTTCCGGCAAGTCGGCGACCATGCAGTCGGTGGTCAGCATCAGGCCGGCGATCGACGCGGCGTTCTGCAGCGCGGTGCGGTGCCTTCGAGCACCTTGTTGACCACGACCGAGGGCTCGTCGCCGCAGTTCTTGACGATCTGGCGCAGCGGTTCCTCGATGGCGCGCAGCACGATCTTCACGCCGGCGTCCTGGTCGTGGTTGTCGCCCTTGACGGCAGCGGCCGCGGCCTTGGCGCGCAGCAGTGCGACGCCGCCGCCGGGGACGATGCCTTCTTCAACGGCGGCACGCGTGGCGTGCAGCGCGTCTTCCACGCGGGCCTTCTTCTCCTTCATCTCGACTTCGGTCGCAGCGCCGACCTTGATCACCGCCACGCCGCCGGCCAGCTTGGCCTTGCGCTCCTGCAGCTTCTCGCGGTCGTAGTCGCTGGTGACTTCGTCGATCTGCTTGTTGATCTGGGCGATGCGGCCCTTGATCGCGTTGGCATCGCCGGCACCGTCGATGATGGTGGTGTTTTCCTTGCCGACTTCGATGCGCTTGGCGCGGCCGAGGTCCTGCAGGGTGGCCTTCTCGAGCGACAGGCCGACTTCCTCGGCGATCACGGTGCCGCCGGTGAGGATGGCCATGTCTTCCAGCATCGCCTTGCGGCGGTCGCCGAAGCCCGGGGCCTTGACGGCGCAGGTCTTGAGGATGCCGCGGATGTTGTTGACCACCAGGGTGGCGAGCGCTTCGCCGTCGACGTCTTCGGCGACGATCATCAGCGGCTTGCCGGCCTTGGCGACCTGCTCCAGCACGGGCAGCAGGTCACGGATGTTGGAGATCTTCTTGTCGAACAGCAGGATGAAGGGATCTTCCATGATCGCCATCTGCTTGTCGGGATTGTTGATGAAGTAGGGCGACAGGTAGCCGCGGTCGAACTGCATGCCTTCGACGACGTCGAGTTCATTTTCCAGGCCCGAGCTGTCTTCGACCGTGATGACGCCTTCCTTGCCGACCTTGTCCATCGCGGCGGCGATGATGTCGCCGATCGAGGAGTCGGAGTTGGCGGAAATGGAACCGACCTGGGCGATTTCCTTGGAGGTCTTGCAGGGCTGGGAAATCTTCTTCAGTTCGGCGGTGATGGCGATCACGGCCTTGTCGATGCCGCGCTTCAGATCCATCGGGTTCATGCCGGCGGCGACAAACTTCATGCCTTCGTTGACGATGGATTGCGCCAGCACGGTGGCGGTGGTGGTGCCGTCACCCGCGACATCGGAGGTCTTGGAAGCGACTTCCTTGACCATCTGCGCGCCCATGTTCTCCAGCTTGTCCTTCAGCTCGATTTCCTTGGCGACCGACACACCGTCCTTGGTCACGGTGGGGGCGCCGTAGGAACGGTCGAGCACCACGTTGCGGCCTTTCGGGCCCAGGGTTACCTTGACGGCGTCAGCCAGGACATTGACACCAGCCACCATGCGGTGACGCGCGGAATCGCCAAAACGTACGTCTTTTGCAGCCATGCTTTAACTCCTAAATTGAATTCGGTTGGATTGCGTGTCAGGGATGATTACTGCTCGACCACGCCCATGATGTCTTCTTCGCGCATCACCAGCAGTTCGTCGCCTTCGACCTTGACAGTCTGGCCAGCGTATTTGCCGAACAGCACGCGGTCGCCGACTTTCACGTCCAGCGGAATCAGCTTGCCCTGGTCGTCTTTCTTGCCTGCGCCGACGGCGATCACTTCACCCTGGTCGGGTTTCTCGGTCGCGGTGTCGGGGATCACAATCCCGGAAGCGGTCTTGCGCTCTTCTTCCATGCGCTTGACAATCACTCGGTCGTGCAGAGGACGGATTTTCATTGCAAAGTCTCCATTGCGGTACGTTGATATAAGGCAGCCGGAGCTGCCCGAAAAATGAGGAAGCGGCGAAGTGTTGTTAGCACTCGTCGCCGTTGAGTGCTAATAGTAGAGGCGCAGAGTTTCAATTTCAAGTCCATGGACGATTGTCGGTCGCCATTAGAGTTGATAGTTTTGCCAATAAACTTGATGGCCCGGCCACGGCGGCGAAGCCGCTTGGTGCGATGGCGCTCACTAACGTGCATAAAAATCAATCAGATACGGTTAGGGTGGCTGTGGCGGTCACCTGCCAAATTCCTCGCCTGCTTTCGACATGCGTACGGATGTCCTGAATTCGGATCTGTACCCCGAGTGGCTCCAATACCTCGCCTCTGAGGACGCGAGGGATGCGTTTTGCTTGATCATTGGCCTTGCAGCCTGTTTGCGCGACTGCGGGTGCCGCAGAGCCGCGTGATAAGTCGGCTATATGACATGGGAGCGATCGAACGCGTGAGGAGTGGGCGTAGCGTCCGGTGGCAAGGCAAAACGAATGTTCGACTCAGCGACTGACAAGTTCAGAGATTGCCTCTTGTGAATACCACAGGCCAAATCGAGAAGCGCACCCAGGCCCGTGTCGTCGCCCTGTTCCGCGACCGGCTGGCCTACCATTACTTGGGCAACTGGATCGACCGCTCGGCTAACACCAACATCGAGCAGGAGCTACTGTGCACCTACGCGCTTTTATCGATTTCCGGCTGGCGCGCGTCAGCCCGGATCCGTGGTGGGACCATGACTGGGCGAACATCTGTATGGAGCGCCGTCGTTCCCGATGAATCCAGACGATGCGCGAGCGGCGGCTTGACAGTCTCCGCCTGATCGCCTACCTTCCCGGCCATGTTTGCTTTTGATTGCCCCGTCTACACGCATGCCGCCCGCCAAACCCTGATGGCAGGCATGCACACGCACGGCCTCAAGTTGACAAGCGTCATGGGCACTTGCCCGCCGGGCGCAGATACTTAAGCCCGGCGATACCCCACCCTCATCTCATTTGCGCAAACACATATCGCCGGGCCTAAGCCAGGCGCGATAGTGGCCGTCCCCTTGCCGGGTCGGCCGCGCTTTTGGGAATCACCATGCATACGTACATCCCTGTCAGGCCCATGCTTGACGCACCCAGCTTCGTCCATCTTTCCTGGCTGGAGCAAGACCCGCGCCAAGCGGCTATCCGTGACCGCCGGCCCCTCTCTGGGCGACTTTTCAGTCTGTTGCGGCGTATAGGCCACCGCTTTTTCGATGAGGCCGGCTCGCCATGGATCTGACCAAGAACTTCGTAAAAGCCAAGCGCCCCTGTGCCGAGGGTTTTCGCTGGTTTCTCCGCACCCACCAGAACGGCGGTGATTACCAGCCGTTGCTCGATGCCCTCGTCAGAGACGGAAGGGTTGACGACGCCTGCTGGCTGCTGACCCAGTTCGGTCCCACGGATGCGGTTCTGTCCGTGAATGCGATCGATGCGCAGGCCATCGTGTTCGCTGGCACCCTGGAGGTGCGCGGCAACATCGAGGTCGATTCGATCCTACGTGCGGGTGGGTCGATCCGGGCCGGCGGCGGGATTCGCGCTGGCCAGTCCATCATCGCAGGCGAGGATGTCCGGGCTGACGGCAACATCCGTTCGGGCGGAACGCTCGACGCCGGCGGAGACATCAAGGCTGGCTGGGGCATCGAGGCCGAAGGCGCGCTGCAATGTGGTGGCAACCTGCGTGTCGAGTGGGATCTGTCCTGCGGCGGCCTGCTGACGGTGGGCGGCAATGCCTACATCGGCCAGGACGTGGTTGCCAAGGGTGCCGTCCAGTGCAGCAAGAGCCTGCGAACCGGCGGCTTCATCACCGGCGCCAGTTCGATCCGTGCTACCCATGGCATAGAGGCCGGCACGACAATTCATTGCCAGGAACACCTGGAAGCAGGTTGGGGCATCAAGGCACTCGGCGCCATCGTCGCCGGCGGGGCGATCAAAGCTGGCGAAAGCCTGCAGACCGAAGCGACGATCCGTGCTGGCGACGGCTACGGCATCTACGCCGGCCTCAACGTACCGGTGGAGGTGTGGGAAGCCAGCGCGTGGGTACGCGCGCGGGAACTGCCGAACCGGCTGTTCAGCGGCCATTGGCAAGCACCGGCCACGTCCTGAGCGACGCAGCTTTTCCTTGTCGTTCCCATACTCTTGCAGGAGTTTGCCATGCGGGTCTTGAATTTCTCCCCCTTTCTTTTCGCCGGGGGCCACTGCGCTGCCGACGCAGCTGCGCATCGATGTCGAACTCCCTGAAGACGGGCTCGATGAGCCTTCAGTCGAAAGAACCGTCATGGCCGCGGCCATGAAGGGCTTTCATTCTTGCTGCCAAATGAGGTCAAGATGAACACACCTTTCATTTCTCTGTGTCCCGAGATCACTCGGGAAAACGCGCTGACACTGATTGACTGGTTGGAGGATGAGGACATCACCCGCTACCTGAGCGATTCCCGCCATGTCTCCCGCTTGATCGAGCAGATCATCGGTCGGGTCCAGTTGCCAATCCTGACCCATCTTTTCAACCAGGGCGGCCGGTTCTTCATGGCCTACGACCAGCATGACGTACCGGTGGGCTTCGTGCGTCTCGCCAAGGCGGGCCCGGACTGCGAAATGGTCCTGGTCATCGGTGACCGCGAAAACTGGGGCCGCAAGCTCGGCGCCAGCGCCATCCGCGAAGGCATGAAGCTCGCTTTCTTCGAGATGCGGGCCGAGAAGCTCATCGCCAAAATCCACCCGGACAACGTGCGATCGTTGAATGCTTTCCTGCGTAGCGGCTTCTTGCTGGAAAGCGAAACGCCGGCGATGAAGTCCCTGGTCATGAACTCAACGCGCTATCTCCGGCTCTTGCGCGAACGCCCTCCGGTTCACACCGCCGACATCTACATCACCGAGATCGACAAGGCCCGGCTCAGGAGTCTGGTCGACCTCGAACAGGGCTCGAGTATTTTCGAGCTTGAGCATGAGATCGAGCGAGCCATCGTCGTCGATCCAAAGAAAGTGGCGGAGGATGTTGTCACGATGAACTCCAGGGCCTTGCTGAAGGTGGACGACGAGGAGGTGGAAGTTGCGCTGGTTTACCCAGAGGATGCGGACGATCGTGCCGGGAAACTATCGGTTTGCTCCGGCATCGGCACCGCGATCCTGGGCTACAAGGAGGGCGATGCCTTCAGCTGGCGGATTCCGAACCGAACCTGCCATATCCGGATTGGAAAAGTGCTTTATCAGCCTGAGGCCGCGGGTGATTTCCACCTGTAGGTCTGCACGCTGCGCATCCGCCGCAGATCGCGCATGGGCGCTCCGGCCGCCTGCGATTCGGCGGTCGCTCCTCTCCACAACCGACCGATTGCTGCTGAAAGCTGACCTTCAGGCCCGCGCGATACAACGCCTGTATTGGGTCGGGTCCTGTCGCGGGGGAAATCAGAACGCGGACGTTCGGGGAATTTCCTGCCCTATGTCCGGTAACGACCACATAGCAGAAGTAGAAGGCCAAATCTCCAGCGGCAGCTTCGGCCGAACTGCTGCCGGCTAAAGGGCTCACCCGGAGTGTCCACTCGGCTAGAATTGGTGCTCCTTATTCGCAATATCCGTTTTAATGTCGAAAACCCTGACGACTGTCGGAATTAACGTCAATTTCTCTGATGTTGGGAATGGCGATAGTCGTTGGAACCCCTTGAGAGACGCGCAAGTGGACTATCGAATCCAATGGCGGCCGACAACGATCTTTTAAGCCGTACCCGCGCTGCCGTCTGGCACCCCTGCACCCAGATGAAACAGCTGGAAGCCGCCCCGCCGCTGCCGATTGCGCGCGGCGAAGGGGTGTGGCTGGTCGACACCGACGGGCGGCGCTATCTCGACGCGATTTCGAGCTGGTGGGTCAATCTCTTCGGCCACTGCAATCCGCGCATCAACGCCGCGATCGTCGACCAGCTCGGCAGGATCGAGCATGTGATGCTGGCCGGCGCCACCCACGAACCGGTCGTGGCGCTCTCGGAGCGGCTGGCCAAGCTGACCGGGCTGGGCCACGCGTTCTATGGCTCGGATGGCGCGTCGGCTACCGAGATCGCACTGAAAATGAGCGCTCACTTCTGGCGTAATGCCGGTCAAACGGAGAAAAACGGCTTCATCAGCCTCCAGAACGGCTATCACGGCGAAACCGTCGGCGCGCTGTCGGTGACCGATATTCCGCTGTTCAAGGCCACCTATGCGTCCCTGCTGCGGCACACGGTGCAGGTTCCGACGCCGGATGCGCGCCTGGCCGAAACAGGCGAAACGGCCGAGGAATTTGCCCTGCGCTGTGCGGATGCCCTGGAAGCGCATCTGGTCGAACACGCCGCGGAAACGGCCGCCTTCATCGTCGAACCGCTGGTACAGGGCGCGACAGGGATGGCGATGTATCACCCGGTCTATCTCAAGCGAGCCCGGGAACTGTGCACGAAATATCGAGTGCACCTGATCGCCGACGAGATCGCCGTGGGTTTCGGCCGCACCGGCACGATGTTCGCCTGCGAGCAGGCCGCCATCCACCCCGATTTCATCTGCCTGTCGAAGGGGATCACGGGGGGCTATCTGCCGCTGTCGGCCGTGCTGACGACCGACGCCGTCTACGCCGCGTTCTATGGCGACGCTACGGCGCGCGGCTTCCTGCATTCGCATTCCTACACCGGCAACCCCCTGGCCTGCCGGGCGGCGCTGGCGGTGCTGGACATCTTCGAAACGGACCAGGTCATTGCCGCCAACCGCATCAAGGCGCAGGAATTCACGGGATTGCTGGCGGATGTGGCGATGCACCCGCGGGTACGCCATTTTCGTCAGCGCGGCATGATCTGGGCGTTCGACGTGGCGGATGCACAGCCCGGTTTCTCCGCCCGCCTGCACCAGGCGGCGCTGGGGCAAGGCGTGTTCATTCGCCCGATCGGCAATACGGTGTATGTCATGCCGCCCTATGTGACAAGCGCCGACGATATTCGCATGCTGGGGGCGGTCCTGCTGGCCTGCCTTAAAAACCCGGATATCTGAGAATGGGCGCTTCTCCGGCTTGACGCGTGTCGAACCCGATCATAAGATAGTGATCAATAACTATCTAGGGCTGCGTTCATGTCCGAGGCTGTGCGCAAACGGTTGGGTGCCGACGAAAGGCGCGAGGAAATTATCCGCGTGACGCTCGAACTGGCCGCCAGGCAGGGTGTCGACGACGTGACTACCCAGGACATGGCCCAGGCGATGGGGGTGACGCAGGGCGCAGTGTTCCGGCACTTTCCGAGCAAGGACGCCATCTGGCTGGCGGTGATGCAGTGGGTGCGCGACCGCATGATGGCGGTGCTGACGCGTGCGGCCGCGCAAGGCCGCGATCCGCTGGACGCCCTGCAGCGCATGTTTTTTGCCCATATCGCGTTCATCGCCGGCCATCCGGCCATCCCGCGCGTGCTCACCTCCGAGCATCTGCATGGTCGCAATGCGGTGCTGCGTCAGGTCGTGACCGAAATCATGCTGGCGTACGAGGCGAAAATCGCGCATCTGCTCCAGGATGGCCAAATAGAGAAGCAAGTCCGCCCCGATCTCGATACGCAGGCCGCAGCCACGCTCTATATCGGCATGATCCAGGGACTGGTCCTGCAAACGTCCATCCTGCGGGGCCAGCGCACGCTGGCGGCCGAAGCCGCCCGCACTTTCCCGGTCTTTCTCGCGGCAGTCCGTACACCCTCATCCACCCAAGGAACGCACCCATGAAATATGTCTCAATGCTGCTCGCAGCCTGCCAGTGCATGAATCTGGCCACCGCCCATGCGCAGGACATGGCGCCCCTCCATGTCCATGCGCCTGCCGCCGACACTCGCGTGATCCTGGCCCTGTCTCCGGACGAACGCGCCATGATCCTGGAAGAAATGCGTCTCTTCCTCGACAGCGTCGGCACCATGACCGGTGCGCTCGGCAAGCAGGACATGCAGGCGACGGCGGCCGCGGCCCGCGGAATGGGGATGAAGATGGTGCACGAAGTACCGCCCGAGTTGCGGGCCAAGTTGCCCATGGAATTCAGGCAGCTGGGTTTTTCGGTGCACCGCGATTTCGACCAGATCGCAATGGATGCCGACAGCCTGGAGCTGCCATGCGGCCTATCAAATCCGCAGTCCGCTGAACGACGATAAACACTGAGCGGACCCCGTATGAAGCGCCGCGCTGTCTCGTTCATCAATCGACGTAATCTGTTTCTGGTCATTGGCCTTCTGGCATTTGTCGCGGCCTCCGTCTGGTTGCTCGCGACACGCGGGCCGCTGGCGCCGGTGGGCATCGAGCAGGCTGCCGTCATCCGCGCCGACCTTCATCCCGGCGTGTACGGAATCGGCACGGTGGAGGCGCAGCATGCCTATAGTGTCGGCCCGATCCAGGCCGGCCGGCTGTTGCGGGTGATGGTTGATCAAGGCGATCGGGTCGAGGCTGGCCAGGTGCTGGCCGAGATCGATCCGGTGGATCTGCGCCAGCGCGCCGACGCGGCGATGAGCGCTGCCGCCCGCGCCCGGCAGGCTGCAGCGGCGGCACAGGCGCAGGTGGGTGAGGCCGACAGTCGGACGCGTCTGGCGCAAGCCAATCTGGCGCGCTATCAGGCGCTGTATCGGCAGAATTTCGTCGCCAGGGAAATGGTGGACAGCCGTCTGCACGAAGCAGCGGCCGCCGACGCGGCGCTGACTGCGGCGCGCGCCAATGCCGCGGCCGCGCAGCGCGAAATCGGGCGGGCCGACGCCGAGCGGCGGGGCGTCGATCAGCTGCGCAACAGCCTCACATTGCTGAGCCCGATCACAGGCGTGGTCACGGCGCGCGAGGCCGAACCCGGCACGACGGTGGTAGCGGGGCAGGCCGTACTGCGGCTGGCCGATCCGGCGAGCCTGTGGGTGCGCGCGCGGGTCGATCAGGCGCGCGCGCAGGCTATACGGGTGGGACAGTCGGCGGATATCGCGATGCGTTCTGCGCCCGACGTGGCCCTGCCGGGGAAGGTGGCGCGCATCGAACTGCAAAGCGATGCCGTGACCGAGGAGCGCATCGTCGACGTGGCGTTCGACCCGGTGCCCGATCGTCTGTATCTGGGCGAGCTAGCGGAGGTGACGCTGCATCTGCCCGGCACGCGCAACGCGTTGACCGTGCCGAGTGCCGCCATCGGCCTACGCAACGACCGGACCGGCGTATGGCAGGCAGTCGACGGCCGTGCCCGCTTCAAGTCGGTGCAATTCGGCGTGCAGACTGCGGATCGTGTGCAGGTCGTCTCCGGCCTCGCCGAGGGCGAGCGCATCATCGTCTACAGCGCGAGGCAGCTCGACGCCGGCATGCGGGTGCGCGAGCAACAATTGATGGCGCGCTGAGCCGCTCCGGCCATGATCAATCTCGCCGGGCGCGACATCGTCCACCATCTGAAAAGCTATCTGCTGACCGGGCTGGGGCTGGGCCTGCTGATCGGGGTGACGTTGACCATGGCCGGCGTGTATCGCGGCATGGTCGACGACGCCAAAGTACTGCTGCGTGCGGTCGACGCCGACGTCTGGGTGGTGCAGCAGGATACCCTCGGTCCCTTCGCCGAGCCCTCCTCCGTGCCGGACGATCTCTACCGCGCGCTGCTGGGGCTGCCAGGCGTGGCGCAGGCGGGAAACGTCGCCTACCTCACCATGCAGGTGTCGCACGCAGGCCGGTCGCAGCGTGTGATGGTGGCGGGTTTCGAACCGGGCAAGCCCGGCGGGCCGGCGTTTCTGGTAGCCGGCCGCCCCATCGCCCGTGCGCATTACGAAGCCGTGGCCGACGCCAAGACCGGCCTGCGGGTGGGTGACGTGGTCCGCATTCGCCGCAACGACTACACTGTGGTCGGGCTGACGCGGCGCATGGTGTCGTCCAACGGCGACCCGATGTTGTTCATTCCGTTGAAGGACGCGCAGGAAGCGCAGTTCCTCAAGGACAACGACGCCATCGTCGAGGATCGCCAGCGGCTCGCCGCCAATCCGGCGATCAACCGCCCCGGCCAACCCGGCGTGCTCGATGCGGTGCAGGAGATCCAGACGTCCAGCCACAAGGTCAACGCCGTGCTGCTGCGGCTGCAGCATGGGGCCGACGCGCGCGCCGTCGCCGACACGATCGCGCGCTGGCAGCGTTTCACCGCCTATACCCGCGACGACATGGAAGAGATCCTGGTGGCGAAGCTGATCGCCACTGCGGCCAAACAGATCGGCCTGTTCCTAATGATCCTGGCGGTGGTCAGCGCGGCCATCGTCGCCTTCATCATCTACACGATGACGCTCGGCAAGATCAAGGAGATCGCCGTGCTCAAACTCATCGGCACCCGAAATCGCACCATCGCCGCGATGATCATGCAGGAGGCGCTGGGACTGGGCATCATTGGATTTCTGGTCGGCAAATTCGCCGCCACCCTGTGGGCGCCGGCCTTTCCAAAATACGTGCTGCTTGAAACCGGCGATGCAGGACGCGCCTTCGTGCTGACCCTGGTGGTATGCGCATTGGCCTCGGTGCTGGCGATACGCGCCGCGCTCAGGATCGATCCGGCGGAGGCGATCGGTGGCTGACGTTGCCTCAACCCAGCCTGCGATTCTCATCGAGGGCCTCGCCAAGCGCTATGGCAGCGGCAGCGCGGCGGTCGATGCGCTGAAGGGCGTCGATATGACGGTCTGGCCCGGCGAGGTGGTCGGCCTGATCGGGCCGTCCGGATCCGGCAAGACCACCTTGCTGAAATGCCTGGGGGCGGTGATCGAGCCGACCGCCGGCCGGTTCACCCTCGGCGGCGAAATGATCTTCGACGGCGGCTGGAAGACCGGCGACCTGCGCGCGCTGCGGCGCGACCGCATCGGTTTCGTGTTCCAGGCGCCCTATCTGATCCCCTTTCTCGATGCCACCGACAACGTCGCGCTGCTGCCGATGCTGGCTGGCGTACCCAATCCGCAGGCGCGCGCGATCGCGCTGGAGATGCTCACCGCGCTCGATGTGCAGCACCGCGCGCAGGCGCGCATCGCCGAACTCTCGGGCGGCGAACAGCAGCGCGTGGCGATCGCGCGGGCGCTCGCCAACAAACCGCCGATCATCCTCGCCGACGAGCCGACCGCGCCGCTCGACAGCGAACGCGCGCTCACCGTGGTGAAGATCCTCAACCGCCTGGCGCAGGAATTCCAGACCGCGATCATCGTCGTCACCCACGACGAAAAAATCATCCCGACCTTCAAACGCATTTACCATATCCGCGACGGCAAGACCTACGAAGAAGCGGGCGAAGGACGCGCGATATGAAACTGACTTTTCTCGGCGCAGCGCGCGAAGTGACGGGCTCCAGCTATCTGCTGGAAGCCGACGGCGTGCGCTTTCTGGTCGATTGCGGCATGTTCCAGGGCGGGCGCGAAGCGCGCGACAAGAATCGCCGCGCCTTCAACTTCGATCCCCGAACGATCGATTTCGTCATCCTGACGCATGCCCACATCGATCACTCCGGGCTACTGCCGCGCCTGGTCGCGCTCGGTTTCAACGGCACCGTTCATGCCACGCGTGCCACCTGCGACCTGCTGGTGGTGATGCTGCCCGATTCGGCGCACATCCAGGAAAAGGAAGCCGAGTATGCCAACGTCAATCGCTTCCGCAAGGGTATGGATCGTCGCGACAAGGCGCGCAGAGTGTTGCGTGATGACGCAGCGCCATCCGGGGCTGCGCCGCCGCGCGACATCGCGCCGCTCTACACGGTCGCGCAGGCGCAGGCTTCGCTCAAGCGCCTCAATCCGGTCGATTACGATCTCGAGATCGCGCCGCATCCGCAGGTGCGCTGCACCTTCCGCGACGCCGGCCACATCCTCGGTTCGGCAATTGTCGAAGTCTGGGTGGGGGACGGGCCGCGGCGCCGCAAAATCGTGTTTTCCGGCGACCTCGGCCAGCCTGCACGGCCCTTGCTGCGCGACCCGACGCCGATCTTCGACGCCGACTACCTGCTGGTCGAGTCGACCTACGGCAACCGCGACCACAAGAGCATGGAAGCGACGCAGGACGAGCTGGTGGAGGCAATCTGCGACACCATCGAGCGAAAGGGCGGCAACGTCATCATTCCCGCCTTTGCGGTGGGGCGCACGCAGGACATGCTCTACCTGCTGGCCGACCTGACCCGGCAGGCGCGTATCCCCAAGCTCTCCGTCTTCGTCGATTCGCCGATGGCCACCGCAGCCACCGAAATCACCTTCAAGCACATGGAACTGCTCGATGCCGAAACCCACGCGTTGATGGGCCGGCATGGCGGTGCGCAATATTTCCGCAAGCTCGAATTCGTCGAGGATGTCGAGGAATCGAAGGCGCTTGATCGCGTCACGGGCGGCGCCGTCATCATCTCGGCCAGCGGCATGTGCGAGGCCGGCCGCATCAAATACCACCTGCGCGCCAATCTGCCGCGCCGCGAATCGACTATCCTCATCACCGGTTTCCAGGCTGCCGGTACCTTCGGCCGCCGCCTGGTCGATGGCGCCAAGCGCGTGCGTCTGTTGGGCGAGGATATTCCGGTGCGTGCCGATCTCTATACATTGGGCGGGTTGTCGGCGCACGCCGACCGTACCGCCCTGCTCGCCTGGCTGGGCCACTTTCGCAGCAAGCCGCGCCAGGTGTTCGTCGTGCATGGCGAGGAGACGGTGGCGAAGGATTTTGCCGCCGATCTGAAGACGCAGTTCGACTGGGATGCGATGGCGCCGGCGCCGGGCCATGGCGTCATCCTCGAATGAGCCTGTGCCGATGAATTTTCCCAGTCCATCGTACGGCCTCCTGTTGCTGGCTTTGCTGGGGGGTGGCCTGGCGGGGCATGCGCGGGCCGCTTCGACGGCTGACTGGGAAGGGTGCAGCGCGATTCCGGCGGATGCCGAACGGCTGGCCTGCTACGACCGCGTGTCAGGGCGTTCGCAACTCGAGACTGCCCCCCGGGTCGAGGCCAAACCGGCACCGCAGCCTGCCGCAGCGCCCCCGCTGGCGCAGCAGCCGGAACCGAAGCTGCTTTCTGCGCTGTCCCGCCACTGGGAACTGGACGACGAAGCCAAGCAGGGCGCCTTCCTGTTTCAGCCTCATCGGCCCAACTATTTCCTGCCCGTCAAATACAGCAACGCACCCAACGATTCCCCGTTTCGGAATACCTTTGCCCAGCCCGGCCTCGGTCTCGAAAACGTCGAGACGGAATTGCAGTTGAGTTTCAAGATCAAGGCCATGCAGGGCGTGTTCGGCCATGACGATGCCGATCTGTGGTTCGGCTATACGGCGACTTCGTTCTGGCAGGCCTACAACCACAGCATTTCTTCGCCGTTTCGCGAGACCAACTACGAACCGGAGGCGATGCTGGTGTACCGCACGAATTACGAGCTTGCTGGTTTCAGAGGACGTTTCATCAATTTCGGTCTGTCGCATCAGTCGAACGGGCGCGGCGAAGGCCTGTCGCGCAGCTGGAACCGGGCTTATGCGCAGTTCGGCCTGGAACGCGGCAATCTGGCCTTGCTGGTCCGGCCCTGGATCCGCATCCACGAAAACCGGGGTAGTGACGACAACCCCGATATCGAAGACTACATGGGTCATGGCGATCTGCTGGTGGTCTACAGCAAGGGCCGCAACGCCTATTCGCTCCTGCTGCGCAATAATTTCAAGAGCCCGGACAACCGGGGTGCGCTGAAACTGAACTGGAGCTTCCCGCTGATCGGGCGCCTGAAAGGTTACGTGCAATATTTCACCGGCTACGGCGAATCGCTGATCGACTACAACCACCGCCAGCAGTCCCTGGGTCTAGGCGTCAGCCTGGCCGAGGGGATGTAAGCTTCAGGGCGCGTGGGGCAGCGCTTCCTCCAGCAGGCGATGCACGTACTTGACCGGAATGGCGTAGCTGATCCCGCTGGGCGCGGAGATCGCAGCTTCGCGCGTGCCCCGTACGTAGACCGAATTGACCACGCCCAGGACCTCGCCGGTATCTGGGTGCCATACTGGGCTGCCGCTGTTGCCGGGATAGGCTACGGCGTCGAGTTCGAACACTTCATACGGCGAGGCGGCCTGTTTGATGGCATGCGCGTTCAACTGGGACGCGGCGGCGACGGGCGTGAAGATGGGAATGATGGCGGCCAGGCCGGCACGATGCGTGGAAGGATTGAGACCCAGTATCGAGCCGATCGGATAGCCGGTGAAATAGAGCTGCCAGCCTTCGCGCACCTGGCTGGAGTCGCCAAGTTTCAGCGGGGGCAGTGGCTCCCCCGCGATTTTAAGCAAGGCCAGGTCGCGCGCCTTGTCGCTGGCGATCAGCTCCGCGGCGCGGACCGATATCCGCTGGTCGCGACCGACGAACACGGCGTACATTTCCTTCTTCTCGCTATCCAGCGGCTTGCTGAATATATGCGCGCACGATACGACGTAGTGCCCGTCCAGCACCGCGAAGCCGGTGCCCATCAGGTTGGCGGGCGGGCGGCCGGTGGGCTTGAAGGTGCCGACGCCGACCACGCCCGGTTTGATGCTGGGGAGCATGTCGGCCACGTCGGCGTGGACGGGCGAGGCCAGCAGGAGCGTAATCACGGCCCAGCTGGTATGCGGCTTGCTCACCCATGAAGCGCGCAGCCGCCGGATGCAGCCGGGCAAGGACCTGTAAATTCGATACAATCCGGGCGGCAGCAAAGACTTTATATTCATAGGGGAATCCAAGCATGAGCGTTGTTGCGGTTGTCGGGCTGGGCTATGTGGGCCTGCCGTTGGCGGTGGAATTCGGCAAGAAAATGACCACCATCGGCTACGATCTCTCGGTTGAAAAAGTCGAGCATTACCGTCGATTCTGCGACCCCACCGGCGAAGTATCAACGGACGACCTCAAGGCGGCGACTCAGCTGACGGTGACCACCGACCCCGCCGATCTGGCCAAGGCCGACTTCATCATCGTTGCCGTTCCCACCCCGGTGGACCAGGCGCATATCCCCGATTTCTCGCCGCTGGTCGGTTCCTCCACCACCGTCGGCAAGTATATGAAAAAAGGCGCAACGGTCATCTACGAATCCACAGTCTACCCCGGCGCCACCGAGGAGGTCTGCATCCCCATCCTGGAAAAGCTTTCCGGCATGACATGGCTGCAGGACTTCCACGTCGGCTACTCGCCAGAACGCGTCAATCCCGGCGACAAGGAACGGACCATCACCAGGATCGTGAAAGTCGTCTCCGGCGATGACGCCGCTACCCTCGATAAGGTGGCCGATCTCTACGGCAGCGTCATCACCGCCGGCGTGCATCGCGCCAGTTCAATTAAAGTCGCCGAAGCCGCCAAGGTGATCGAGAACACCCAGCGCGACCTCAACATCGCGCTGATGAACGAACTCTCGCTGATCTTCCATCGCCTCGGCATCGACACCCTCGAAGTGCTGAAAGCGGCCGGCACCAAGTGGAACTTCCTGCCCTTCCGTCCGGGTCTCGTCGGCGGCCACTGCATTGGCGTCGACCCCTACTATCTCACCCACAAGGCAGACATGCTCGGCTACCACCCGCAGGTCATTCTCGCCGGCCGCCGCATCAACGACGGCATGGGCGCCTACGTGGCGCAGGAAACGGTGAAGAACATGATCGCCAACGGCGTTCAGGTGAAAGGCGCCAAGGTCAACGTGTTGGGCCTCACCTTCAAGGAAAACTGCCCCGACCTGCGCAATTCCAAGGTGGTCGACGTCATCCGCGAACTGCAGTCCTTCGGTTGCGACGTACATGTACACGATCCCCTTGGCGAACCGAAGGAAGCTGAGCACGAATATGGCATCCATCTCACGGCATGGAACGACCTGCCCGAATGCGATGCCATCATCGCAGCGGTATCGCATCACGCGTATCTGGAAAAATCGTTTCCCGAACTGACCGCCAAGCTGAAAAAAGGCGGCGCCTTCACCGACGTCAAGGCGGCCTACGATCCGGCTGCCGTGAAAGCGGCGGGCTTCACCCTCTGGAGGCTGTGATGTCCGCATTCGATGCGCTGAAGAAAACGCTCGAAGCCGAGCCCCGCACCTGGCTCGTCACCGGAGCTGCCGGCTTCATCGGCAGCAATCTGGTGGAAGCGTTGCTGCTGCTCAACCAGCGCGTCGTCGGTCTCGACAACTTCGCGACCGGCCACGAAAAAAACCTGGCGCAGGTCCAGGTCAGTGTCGGTCCGTCCCGCTGGGAAAATTTCAGATTCAAACGCGGCGACATCCGCGATCTCATCACGTGCCACACGGTATGCAAGGACGTCGATTACGTCCTGCACCAGGCGGCTTTGGGTTCGGTGCCGCGTTCGATCGAGGATCCGTTGACGACGCACGCCGCCAACAACACCGGTTTTCTCAACACACCGGTTTTCTCAACATGCTGGTCGCCGCGCGCGATGCGAAGGTCAAGCGCTTCGTTTACGCTGCGTCGAGCTCCACCTATGGCGACCATCCCGGCTTGCCCAAGGTCGAGGACGTCATCGGCAAGCCGCTGTCGCCCTATGCGGTGACCAAGCTGGTGAACGAACTGTATGCCGACGTGTTCGGCCGCTGCTACGGCATGGAATCGATCGGCCTGCGCTACTTCAACATCTTCGGCCGCCGCCAGGATCCGCAGGGCGCCTACGCGGCCGTGGTGCCGAAGTGGGTGTCGAGCATGATCAGGAACGAGCCGGTGTACATCAACGGCGACGGCGAGACCAGCCGCGACTTCTGCTACATCGACAACGTCATTCAGGCCAACCTGCTTGCCGCCACCAGTCAGCATGTGGACGCGGCCAACCAGGTCTACAATGTCGCGGTCGGCGACCGTACCACGCTGAATCAGCTGTTCGAGGCCATCCGCAGCCTGCTCGTCCCGAAATTTCCCCACCTCGCGGAATTCAAGCCGGTCTACCGCGACTTCCGCGCCGGCGACGTGCGCCATTCGCTTGCCGATATTTCCAAGGCCCGCACCCGTCTTGGGTACGCGCCGACGCACCGCATCGGCGAAGGCCTGGCCGAGGCGATGGACTGGTATGTGCAGGATTTGAGTTGAGGCTGTTTGCCGAGCAATGTGCCGGGCCTCGCACCCGATGCATGCAGCGGCCAGGAGGGATGCCCGTTCAACCATGACGACGCATGACGAACAGACCGGGCCGGGCGACGCCGCCAGGCGGAACGCGCTGGATATCCTGTTGCGGCGGATGCAGGCAGAGAGCGATTTCCCGGCCTTGTCCGAAGCGATCGGCGATATCAACCGGATCGCCTCGTCCGACCGTGAGGGCGTCAACGAACTCTCCAACCATATCCTCAAGGACTTCGCGCTCACCAACAAGCTGTTGAAACTGGCCAACGTCGCCTTCTACAACCAGGTGGGCGGCGGATCGATCAGCACGATTTCGCGTGCGGTGGTGGTCCTCGGCTTCGATGCGGTACGGTCGATCGCTCTGAGCCTGATCCTGTTCGACAACCTGGAAAACAAGGCGCACGCGCAGCACCTGAAAGAGGAGTTCGTCAAGGTGATGTACGCCGGCATGCTGGCGCGCGAGATGGCGGGTAATGCGCAGGTGAAGGATGTGGAGGAGGCCTTCATCGGGGCCATGCTGCACAAGCTCGGTCGCATGCTGGCAATGTTTTATTTCCCCGAGGAGATGGCTCTGGTCCTGCAACGCGTCGAAACCGAAGGCTTGAGCGACGTCCGGGTGTCGGCCGAAGTGCTGGGCGTGTCGTTCGAGAATCTTGGCATCGGCATCGCACGCAGCTGGGGGTTTCCCGACCAGCTGGTGCAGAGCATGAAAAAGCTGCCGGACGGGAAAATCAGAAAAAGCGCCAGCAACGTCGAGCGGTTGCGTGCGCTGGCAGGATTCGCCAACGAGTTGTGTGAAATCATCCTCGAGACGCCCGATGAAGACCGCAGCAAGGCTTTGGGCAGGCTCACCGCGCGGTTCGGCGATACCGTGCCGGTAACGGCGGAACAGCTGGCCGGCATGATGGAAAAATCGATGCAGGACATCGGCCAGTTTGCGCGGGTGGTGAATGTGAACCTGAAGCACAGCGATTTTGCCCGGCAGGCGTCGAAATGGGCGGGCCTGGCGGCACCGCCGGGCCAGGCGTCGGCACAACAGGAAACGAACACGGACATGCCGGACGCCGTGCCGGATGCCATGGCGGCGCTGGATGCCAATGTGTTGCATGAGGCCGCACCGGCTATCGAACAGGGCGCCGTCGCCCGCGATAAACAGGAACGCACGCCGGAGGAGATTCAATCCATCCTGGCCTCGGGCTTGCAGGATGTCGGCAATTCGCTGATCGACGACAGCATTTCCATCAACGATATCCTGCGCATGATCCTCGAGGCCATGTATACCGGCATGGGATTCGCACACGTGGTGCTGTGCATCAAGGATGGACGCCGCAACGCGATGTGCGGCAAGTTCGGTTTTGGCGACGACGTGCAGCGCCTGGTCAAGGCATTCGATTTTTCCCTGGCGGGCCAGCCCGACGTTTTTCTCGTCGCGCTGCAGAACAATGCCGACATCCTGATTTCCGACATCGACGATCCCAAGATCGCCACGCGGATTCCGGCCTGGTACCGCCAGCATATTCCGGCGCGCACCTTCGTGCTGTTTCCCGTCATCGTGAAAGGTAAGCCGGTCGGCCTGATCTATGCCGACCGGCCGCACGCCGGCGACATCGCGATCCCCGAGAAGGAATTGTCCCTGCTCAAGTCGCTGCGCAACCAGGCGGTATTGGCGATCCGGCAATCCTTGTAGGCCGGGCCTGGCGGCTGGCCAGGGCGGAATTCGGCATAATGTCGCCATGCCGTTTTTCCGAGTCGTGTCCCGTTCCCTGCCCGCGCTGCTGTTTGCATTATCCGTTGCGGCGCACGCCGGATCGCTTCCCGCGGCCTTCACGGCCGCGCTGCAACAGGCCGGCATTCCGCTCGACCACGTGGCGGTGGTGGTGCAGCCGCTGGATGCGGACGCACCGCTGCTCAGCCACAATGCCGACGCGGCCCTGAATCCCGCTTCCGTCATGAAACTGGTGACCAGTTTCGCGGCCTTGAACCAGTTGGGCCCGGACTATGCGTGGAAGACCGATGTCTGGGCGGAGGGGCCGGTTAGGGAGGGCGTGCTCGAAGGCGACCTGGTCGTCAAGGGCTACGGCGATCCCACGTTGACGCTGGAACGGATGTGGCTGTTGCAGCGCGAACTGCGGGCGCGCGGCGTGCGCCATATCCGCGGCAATCTGGTGCTCGACCTGAGCGACTTCGAACTGCCGGCAAGCGATCCGGGGGCATTCGATGGCGAGCCGCTGGCTCTGTACAACGCCGCGCCGGGCGCGCTGGTCGCCAATTTCAATGCCACGACGCTGCGGCTCAAGCCCGGCGGCAAGGCCGTCGAGATCGAGCCGGATGTCGCGCTGCCCGGCGTCGCGATCCGCCCGGACATCGCCTTGACCGACGATGCCGCGTGCAATGGCTGGAAGGATGCGCTGGCATCGAGCATTCCCGATCCCCGGCGCAGGGATCTCGTCGTCGCCGGGCGCTATCCGCGCGGATGCGGCGAACAGACGCTGTCGCTGAATCTGTTCGAACCCGCGGTGACCTTCGATTTTCTGTTTCGCGGCCTGTGGGCGGAAACGGGCGGCACGCTCGATGGGCAGACCGTGCCCGGCATGGCGCCGGAAACGCCTCCGCTCCTGCGCTTCGAATCGCCCCCGCTGACCGATGCGCTCATCCGCCTCAACAAGTACTCCAACAACCTGATGGCGCGCAACCTGTTCCTGACGCTGGGCGCGGAAGCCTATGGCGCGCCGGCGACGCCGGACAAGGGCGCCCGCGCGGTGCGCGAAGACCTGGCGCAGCGCGGCATTTCAACGCGCAAGCTGGTGCTGGAGAATGGCGCGGGCCTGTCGCGCATCGAGCGCATCCGCGCGGCCACGTTGAACCAGTTGTTGCGCGCGGCCTATCGGAGCCCGCTGTTCGCCGAATTCGAATCGACCCTGCCCATCGCCGCGACCGACGGCACCCTGAAGCGCCGCTTCAAGGGCAGTAGCCTGACCGGCAGCGCGCATCTCAAGACCGGTACCCTGCGCGATGTCAGCGCACTGGCGGGCTATGTGGACACGGCGAGCGGCCGGCGGGTGAGTTTCGTCATGCTGGTGAACCACGCCAAGGCAAACCGTAGCGAGGTGGCGCAGCGTGCGTTGCTGGAATGGGTGCAGTCGGAGATGTCTTTGGATAGCGGGGCGCGGGATGACGTTCGATAAGGTGCCCGCATGGGCGGCGTGGCTGGCACAGGATGCGGATGGGGTCTGGTGGGCCTACGAAGCCGAGCCCAACAAGCAGGATAACATCGCGCGGCTGGGCCAGAGCGCGCCGCCGCCCGACTGGGAGGCGACCCTGATCGCCTGGCCGCCCAAGGCCTGAGACGGGTTTGGATCAGGGTTCGGCGGGCGCGTCCAGCTGCAATTGGCCGTCCTTGACCGGAATGCGCGAACCGGGCTGATGGTCCATCCGCACGTGGCCTTCCTCCTTGCCCAGGCGATAGCGCACGTCATAACCGATCGTTTTGGTATGCGATTCGTAGACGGTCTTGCAGCGCGTCTCGGTGCGGCTGACGGTGTCCTTTTCCTGCAGGTTCTTCTGTATCTGATTGCCCGCGTAGCCCCCCGCTGCCGCACCGCCGACAGTGGCCAGGGTGCGCCCGGTACCGCCACCGATCTGGTGGCCGAGCAGACCGCCTGCCACCGCACCGATGGCCGTGCCGGCGATGCGGTTGCTGTCCTTAACGGGCGCCTGCTCGTTGACAACCACGTCATGGCATTCCTGTCGAGGCGTTTTGACGGTTTCGGTCACTGGCTTGGCGGCCAGAACCTCGGCGAATTCCGGCTTCGGATTCAGGGCCTTGTAGCCCGCTACGCCACCAATCGCCGTCACGGCGATTGCACCCAGTACGACACCTGTCAGCATGGATTTATTCATGATTTTTTCCCAGGAAAATTGCGAAGGTCACTGAATTCCAATTCAGATGATAGTTCAACTCACGGTACGTTTCCGTAGCGAGGTCAGTCCGGTTGCAGCAAATCGATCTTGAAGCTGGCTTCGTATGGCGGTACGTTGCATTCGATGACGTCTGGCGGCGCGACATCGAGGCGGACACCCACGATGTCCGAGCGTACCGGCAGCTTCGCCGCCCCGCGATCCACCAATACCATGGTGCGGATTTCATCGGGCTGCCTGCGGGCCAGGTATTCCACCGCGCGCAGCATGGAATGCCCGCGATACATCACGTCGTCCACCACCAGCACGGTATGGCCTGTGAGATCGAGAGTGGTGTGCAGCGGGTTTTCCGTCAGCCGGGTTTCGGGATACAGCAGGGTGAGATCGTCGGCATAACGGGTGATCTGCAAATCGAGGCGTACACAATCGGCGAGGCCGTAGTGCGCCTGCAAGCGTGCATGCAGGCGGTCGGCCAATGGCGCGCCGCGGCGCAGGATCCCGACAAGCGCAACCCGGGTACGTCCTGTCAGCAAACCCGCGGCCTGGCGCGCCATGTCGTCGACGATGGTGTCGAGTTGTCGGGTGGTATAGAGACAGGTTCGCTTGCCCTGGGGTTTGTCTGTCATGGTGGCGGCGTGGGGAAGTTCAGGCAGGGCTGTCTGCCACCTGGTTGGCCCATGCCATGGCTTCGATCTCTGCCGTGGTCAGATCCGAAAGCGTCAGCCCGCCAGCCTGTGCCAGCAATGCGTTGGTGTAGTCCAGGTCCAGATGTTCGACGCTTTCGACCAGTTGCAGCAGGACGCCCATTTCGCCCTCGCGGCGTAGCAGACCTGCCGCAAGACGTTCACCCAGATTGAGTTCGCGCACAATATCGATCAGCGGCTTGTCGATGAGGCTTTCGATCAGGGACAGGATCCCGGCCATGAAGGCCTCATCGCAATAATCGGCATTGCGCTGCTGTTTGAGCGCCAGCACTTCCATCATCTTGCCGCGCGTGGCGGCGAGCAGCAGCAGGGGGCTGGGATAGACCGGGCCGCTTTGCAGGGTAAACATCAACAATTGCAGCCAGCGTTGCAATTGCTTGCGTCCCAGGACCAGGATGGCCTGCGAGACCGAGGTGATGCTGCGGTGGACACCGCTTGCAACCGAGTTCACCAGCCGCATCAGGTTGTAGGTGAGATTGGGATGCTGCTTGAAGATCTGCTCGATCTGCACGGTGTCGGCGTCACTCAGTACCAGGCCCAGCAACTGAATGAGTGCCATCTGGCTGGAGTCCGCCCGTTTGGCCGAGAGCACCAATGGCCGTGCAAAGTAATAGCCCTGAAACAGGTCGAATCCAAGCGAATGGCAATAAGCCGCCTGCTCGGCACGGTCGACTTTCTCAGCCAGCAGTCTCACCGGCCATTGCTTGAGCTGGTTGACGATTACACGCAACTGGTCCTGGTCATGCAACAGCAGATCGACCTTGATGATGTCGACCAGCGGCAGCAAGGGACGATAACTTTCATCGAAGATGAAATCATCCAGAGCCAGCGTGAACCCGAGCTGCTTGAGTGCGCGGCAGCGTTCAATGATGGCCTCGTCGACACGGATGGTTTCGAGCAGTTCGAGCACCACCTGGGCCCGTGGCAGCAGTTCGATCATGTCGGACAGCAGCATGTCGGCACTGACGTTGATGAACCCCAGTTGCGACCCCAGTACCGTTTGGACGCCCATTTCGCTGAACGCATGATGAATGACGCTCGCGGTCGCCTGCATGTCGTCGGTGACAGCGGCGCCGGAAGTGTTGCCGGCGCGGAACAGCAACTCGTAGGCGACGATGCGCTGGTTGCGGTCGAGGATGGGCTGACGGGCGAGGAAGATGTTCTGGGTGGTCATGATTACAGCCCCAGGTCTTGCCACAGCGCATCGACGCGCGCCTTGACGTTGGCATCCATCACGATCGGCGTGCCCCATTCGCGGGTGGTTTCGCCCGGCCATTTGTTGGTGGCATCGATGCCCATTTTGCTGCCGAGCCCGGACACGGGGCTGGCGAAGTCGAGATAATCGATCGGCGTGTTTTCCACCAGCAGCGTGTCGCGTGCCGGGTCGACGCGCGTGGTCAGCGCCCACATGACCTCCTTCCAGTCGCGCACGTCGACGTCGTCGTCGGTGACGAGGATGAACTTGGTGTACATGAACTGACGCAAAAAGCTCCACACGCCGAACATCACGCGCTTGGCGTGGCCGGGATAGGCCTTCTTCATGCTGACCACCGCCATGCGGTAGGAGCAGCCTTCGGGTGGCAGGTAGAAATCGACGATCTCGGGGAACTGCTTCTGCAGCAGCGGCACGAAGACCTCGTTGAGCGCCACGCCCAGGATGGCCGGTTCGTCCGGCGGCTTGCCGGTGTAGGTGCTGTGATAGATCGGATCGCGCCGCAGCGTGACGCGCTCGACCGTGAAGACCGGGAAGGTTTCCTGCTCGTTGTAGTAGCCGGTGTGGTCGCCGTATGGGCCTTCGAGTGCCGTTTCACCCGGATGGATCACGCCTTCGAGCACGATCTCGGCGGATGCCGGCACCTGCAGGTCGTTGCCGAGGCATTTCACCACTTCGGTCTTGGCGCCGCGCAGGAGGCCGGCGAACTGGTATTCCGACAGCGAATCCGGCACCGGGGTGACCGCGCCGAGGATGGTCGCTGGATCGGCGCCGAGCGCGACCGCGAGCGGGAACGGCTCCCCCGGATGGGTCAGTTGGTGTTCACGGAAATCGAGCGCGCCGCCGCGATGCGCGAGCCAGCGCATGATGAGCTTGTTCGGCCCGATGACCTGTTGCCTGTAGATGCCGAGATTCTGGCGCTTCTTGTGCGGGCCGCGGGTGACGGTCAGTCCCCAGGTGATCAGCGGTGCGACGTCGCCCGGCCAGCAGTGCTGGATTGGCAGCCGCAACAGGTCGACGTCCGCGCCTTCCCGGACGACCTCCTGGCATGGTGCGCTCTTCACTTCCTTGGGCGCCATGTTCAAGACCTGTTTGAGCACCGGCCACTTGTCCCAGGCGTCGCGCAGGCCTTTCGGGGGCTCGGGTTCTTTCAGATAGGCCAGCAGCTTGCCGACTTCGCGCAGCCGGCTCGGGTCGTCCTCGCCCATTCCCAGCGCCACGCGCTTGACCGTGCCGAACAGGTTCGCCAGCACGGGCATGGTGTGTCCCTTGGGTTTTTCGAACAGCAGTGCCGGGCCGCCGGCGCGCAGCACGCGGTCGGCAATCTCGGTCATTTCCAGTTTTGGATCGACTTCGACGGCGATGCGCTTCAGCTCGCCCATTTTTTCGAGTTGTGCGATGAAGTCGCGCAGGTCGTGATAGATCATGGAGCGCCGATCAGGAACGGATGCGCCGAAGAAGCGCGGTAGTCGAGGTGTGATGCCGGAACGGGATCGAATGCACGCTGCCGCCCCAGCCGCTTACTTCCGCTGCGCCGACGATGCGGTCCGGCGTCCAGTCGCCGCCCTTCACCAGCACATCGGGGCGGATGGCGAGGATAAGGTCGAGCGGTGTATCGGCATCGAACCAGGTGACCAGGGATACGGACTCCAGCGCCGCCAGCAAGGCCATGCGGTCGTACAGCGTATTGATCGGACGGTCGCCGCCTTTGCCCTGGCGTTTCACCGACGCATCCGAATTCACCGCGACGATGAGCGAGGCACCCAGCGCGCGCGCCTCGGCCAGATAGGTCACATGGCCACGATGCAGGATGTCGAAGCAACCGTTGGTGAACACCCGCGGGTGCGGCAGCTGTGCGACCCGTTCGGCCAGGTCGGCGGGGCCGCACAACTTGCGCTCGAATGCGGGTGCGTGCATCGATTGCGGCCGGGCGGTCAGTTGAGGTATTCGAACAGGGACGCCCGAGGTGGTGCGCGCGATATCCGTGGCAGCCTCAGCCTCGGTTTTCGTCACCAGTCCCATCAGGTAGACCACGCCGGCCTCGGTGACCACCTTGATTTTGGTCCCGGGTACGCGCTCGTCGCGCAGCATGCGTGCCTTGACCTGGCTGGTCAGGGCGACGTCGTTGGCGTCAGAAGTCAGCGAGGTAATTCCCGATACGGTCAGTTCGTTGAATACCGTGCGTACGTCGGGAATGCCCTTGACCACGTCGCTTGCCCGCGAGCGCGTGGCCTCATCCGGCACCTGGCCGGTGAGCAGTACCTGACGGTTATAACTGGTGGCGGAAATGTTGTCGGTCTTTTGCGGGAAGGCTTCACGCAGGCGCGCCAGCGCACGCAGCTCGATTTCCTGGTCGCTTACGTACACGCCGGCCGTGCGGCGATCCAATGCGACCGAGGTGCCGACGGCGGCACCGCCCACGACGGCGGCAGCACAACCGCCCAATTGCGACAGGACTGCGCCGATCAGCGCGATACGAATCAGTTTGTTCATTCCTCGACTCCTAATAAAACGCTGTCCACCGCATCGCACAGGCAATGAATGGTCAGCAGATGGACTTCCTGGATGCGCGCCGTGGATTCGGCGGGCACGCACAGGAAGACGTCGTCCTCCTGCATTTGTTCCGCCAGCCCGCCGCCGCTGCGTCCGGTCAATGCGATGACATGCATGTTGCGTGCGTGGGCAGCAGCCACGCCCTGTAGCACGCTGGGCGAATTGCCGCTGGTCGAAATCGCCAGCAGGATGTCGCCCGGATGCCCGAGCGCTTTCACCTGCCGCGCAAACACCTGGTCATAGGCGTAGTCGTTGGCGATCGAGGTCAAGGTCGAGGTGTCGGTGGTGAGCGCGATGGCCGCGAGACCCGGACGCTCCTGTTCGAAACGGTTGATCATTTCCGACGCGAAATGTTGGGCGTCCGCTGCTGATCCGCCGTTGCCGCAGGCGAGGATCTTGCCGCCTTGGGCGAGGCTGTGCACCATCAGGCGTGCCGCGCTCTCGATCGCTGGGGCAAGCGCTTCGGCCGCATCCAGCTTGGTCTGTGCCGAGGCCTTGAAATGGCCGAGAATTCTGTCGTGTAAAGGCATGTTGGTCGCGATTATCCCATATCGTCGAAAGCGTTCCGGATCCATTCCGGGGCGTTGTCGCCCGACAGTGCGACAACGTCGAAACGGCACGGCGGCAGCGTTCTCAGCGTGGCCAGATATTGATGCGCGGTGGCCAGTAGCTTCTTCTGTTTGGCCGGCGTGACGCTGGCGGCAGCACTGCCGAAATCGCTGCGACTGCGCAGTCGCACTTCGATGAACACCAGCGTCGAACCATCCTGCATGATGAGGTCGATTTCTCCGAAGCGGCTGCGCCAGTTGCGTGCCACGAGTTTCAGGCCTTGTGTCTTCAGGAAGGCTGCGGCGCGCGATTCGGCGGATTGGCCGAGCAGGGATTTCAACATCTGCGACAATGCAGGGATGAGTGAAAGTCCGCATCATACGCCTCTGTTTCCCGCGCTCTATGTCGTCGCCACGCCGATCGGCAATCTGGGCGACATCACGCTGCGTGCGCTCGACATCCTGCAGCGCGTGGATCGTGTGGCAGCCGAGGATACCCGTGTATCCGGACAGCTGCTGGCGCATTTCAATATCTCCAAACCGCTGATGTCCATCCGCGAGCACAACGAGCGCGAAGCCGCCGCCGGCGTGGTTGCGCGGATCGCCGCCGGCGAGGCGGTCGCCTATGTGTCGGACGCGGGAACGCCGGCCGTATCGGACCCCGGTGCGCGGCTGGTGGCAGCGGTTCGCACGGCCGGGTTGAAGGTGGTGCCGATTCCTGGTGCGTCGGCCGTGACGACGGCGCTGTCGGCGGCCGGGGTGGAATCGGGTGCGTGGCTGTTCCACGGTTTCCTGCCACCCAAGCCCGGTGCACGCCGTGCCCAGCTGCAATCGCTCGCCGCGCTGCCGGCGGCGCTGGTGTTCTATGAGGCGCCGCACCGCATCGAGGAGACGCTGGCCGACATGGCGGACGTGTTCGACAGCGCACGCGGGGTGACCCTGGCGCGTGAGCTGACCAAGCGATTCGAGACCATCGTTACGCTGCCGCTTGCCGATGCGCCGGCCTGGCTCGCCGCCGACACGAATAATGTGCGTGGCGAATTCGTCGTCATCGTGCATCCTCCGGCGACCGAGGTGGCGGTCGATGCGGAAGCGATGCGCGTGCTCGACATCCTGCAGGGTGCGCTGCCGCCGACGCTTGCCGCCAAACTGGCGTCGCAGATCACCGGGCGCAGCAAGGCCGAACTCTATAAAATGTCGCTGGCACTCAAGCCGCACCCGCAGGACGCAGAATGACCGACACCCTCACGATCACACGGCCCGACGACTGGCACATCCATTTCCGCGATGGGGCGGCCATGCGGAGCGTGCTGCCCGACACCGCGCGCGTGTTCGGCCGTGCCATCGCCATGCCCAATCTGAAACCCCCGGTGGTGAACGTGGCCGACGCCGCGGCCTACCGCGACCGTCTGCTCGCAGCGTCAGGCGCCGCCGCATTCGATCCCTTGATGACGCTTTATCTCACCGACAACACCCAGCCGGACGAAATCCGCCGGGCGCGCGCCAGCGGCTTCGTGCACGCCGTCAAATACTATCCGGCCGGTGCGACGACGAATTCCGATTCCGGCGTCACCGAGCTGGCGAAGGCCTATCAGGCGATCGCGGCGATGGAGGAGGCGGGCATGCCGCTGCTGTTGCATGGCGAAGTGGTCGATGCAGAGGTCGACGTGTTCGACCGCGAAGCCGTGTTCATCGAGCGCCACCTTGTACGGCTCATGAACGATTTTCCGCGTCTGAAGATCGTGCTGGAGCACATCACCACACGTCATGCTGCCGAATTCGTGGCGACGGCACCGGCCAATGTTGCCGCGACGATCACCGTGCACCACTTGCTGTATAACCGCAACGCCATGTTCCGCGGCGGCATCCGCCCACACATGTATTGCCTGCCGGTACTGAAGCGCGAACAGCATCGCCAGGCACTGGTTGCGGCGGCCATCTCGGGCAACCCGAAATTCTTTCTCGGCACCGATTCCGCACCGCATGCGGTTGGCGCCAAGGAGGCCGCATGCGGTTGCGCGGGCATCTATTCGGCGCATGCCGCGATCGAGCTGTATGCCGAGGCGTTCGAGGATGCCGGTGCGCTCGATCGTCTGGAAGCCTTCGCCAGTTTCCATGGGGCAGATTTCTACGGCTTGCCACGCCATGCCGACACGATCACGCTACGCCGTGAGAACTGGACAGCCCCAGACCGTCTCGAACTGGGCGACGAGGCACTGATCCCGCTGCGCGCCGGCGAGACGATCCGCTGGCGCGTGGTCTGACAAAAAAACGGCAGACCAGGGGAAGTCTGCCGCGGCGGAAGCGGTGTCAGCGTTGGCTGCTGACTGCTTCCAGATGTCGCGCAGCATTGCGCTGCGCGCGGGGAGGGAGGCGCTACGGGAACGCCGGGATGGTGGGTTCGATGCCGGAGTTCAAGGCTTCGGGGTGGTATGCGGCGATCAGTTTCTTGATTTCATCGACCCGCCCGGACGGTACGTCGACCATCATCAGAATGCGCCCTGCGGCAATGGCTGACTCGAAGGATTTCAGCCGCGAATTGGGGATGGCGCTGGCTACCATGCTGGCGACCCAGGCGCCGAACGCTGCGCCGATCAAGGCCGTGAGCAGGATGGTCACCAGTTGCAGGTCCACGCCCGCAGGCGGAAACACCACGGCAACCAGCCCGGCGATAATGCCGATGCCGCCACCGACCGCCAATCCCGTCTCGGCACCGTGGACAAAATCGGTTTTCTGCAGGATCGAGGCTTCGTGCAGACCGGGTAGGGAGACGCCATCCCGGGCCAGAACATGAATATGGCCGTCCTCGATGCGGGCCAGCAGAAGTTCGTTGTGGATCTGTCGGGCGCTCGCCACGTCCGGCACCATGAAATACAGTCGTCTTCTCATGATGGCTCTCCTGGCGGGGGCAAGATTGTCCCCGGATACCTTGGATTAGCAAATTAGCGGATGCAGTCAAGTTAAAGTTCTATAATTCGGAGTGGAAAAGCAGGTCAGGCAACCGCTGTCCTCACGTCCGTTGGACGTGGGGGGAGAGGAAAGTCCGGGCTCCACAGAGCAGGATGCCGGCTAACGGCCGGACGCCGCGAGGCGAGGAATAGGGCCACAGAGACGAGCGTATTCAGTTACGGTGAAACGCGGTAACCTCCATCCGGAGCAACACCAAATAGGCAGGCGATGAAGCGGCTCGCTGAGTCT
>NZ_MEGP01000035.1:0-19989 GCF_001725555.1 Thiobacillus sp. SCN 63-57
AGCGCGCCTCAAGACCGCCGACGACTACACGTACATGCATTCCGTTGCGGTTTGCGCGCTGATGGTGTCGCTGGCACGTCAACTGGACCTGGATGAAACGAGCGTACGTGAAGCCGGCATGGCTGGCCTGATGCACGATCTGGGCAAGGCCCTGATGCCGATGGACGTACTCAACAAGCCGGGCAGGCTGACCGACGACGAATTCCGTATCATCAAGAGCCACCCAGTCGAAGGTCACCGCCTGTTGATTGAGGGCAACACCGCCAGCGACATCGTGCTCGATGTGTGCCTGCACCATCACGAGAAAGTCGATGGCAGCGGTTACCCTGACCGGCTCTCAAGCGACGAAATCAGTCTCTTCGCCAAGATGGGTGCCGTGTGCGACGTATATGACGCCATCACCTCCAATCGCCCCTACAAGGCGGGCTGGGATCCGGCTGAATCCATCCGGAAAATGACCGAGTGGAGCAAGGGACACTTCGACGAGCACGTCTTTCAGGCCTTCATCAAAAGCATCGGCATCTATCCGGTCGGCTCGCTGGTCAAACTCGCGTCAGGCCGTTTGGCAGTCGTGGTCGAGCAATCAGAAAAATCGCTGCTGGCGCCACGCGTCAAGGTATTCTTCTCGACCAAGTCGCAAACCTACATCGTGCCGGAATTGATCGACCTTTCCCGCCCATCCATCACGGAAAAGATTGTCAGCCGTGAAGACGCGGCCAAATGGGGAATCACGAATCTGGACGAACTCTGGGCAACCTGATCAGGCTTGCCGTCAACCGAACCCCCCGACAACAACCTGGCAGCAAGGCCTCAGGCAGGCTGTCTAGACATGCGGCGTGACGGGCGGCAACACTGAAGCCGGCGCGGCTTCGATCGTGACGATCTCGAACTGCATGGCGGCGAGGTCGGCCATGATATAGGTCGGCGGCGCACCGACACCGCCAACGGTTCCCGGGTTGATCAGCCAGGTGTGGCCGCCCTTGACGTTGGCGACCTGCGCGATGCTGGACTTGTGGTCGTGACCGCAGCACACCAGGTCATAGTCGCCGGTGCAGGCGAGCGCCTGCGCGTAGTGCGGATAATGCACCAGGAACAAATTGCGGTCGGCCAGGGTGAAGGCCGCGTCCTGGCCATGATAGCGGATGACGCTGTTGGGCTCGGCGGCCAGCCGCGTCATGTTGTAGAGGTCGCCGGTGTTGTTACCGTGGATGACATGCACCGGCAGCTCGTATTTCTGCAGCACGCGCAGCGTGGTCGGCGCGACCACGTCGCCGCAGTGCAGCACCGCTTCCGCCCCGTGCGCCTTGGCGTGCTCGACCGCTGCGCCGAGCAGGCGCCGGTTGTCGTGCGAGTCGGAGAGGATGCAGACCTTCATCAGAAAGCGGGTTTGTCCTTGGCGTTGCGATAGCGCTCCACGCCGGCGAGGATCTCAGCGCGGGCGTCGTCGATGCCGACCCAGCCCTCGACCTTGACCCATTTGCCCTGCTCGAGGTCCTTGTAGTGCTCGAAGAAGTGGGCAATCTGCTGCAGCAGCAGCGGCTGCAGGTCCTCGGGCTTGTGGACGCCCTTGTACAGGCCGCACAGCTTGTCGACCGGCACCGCCAGCAGCTTGGCGTCGACGCCGGCTTCGTCGGTCATCTTCAGCATACCGATGGGGCGGCAGCGCACCACCACGCCGGTGATCAGCGGGATCGGAGTGATCACCAGCACGTCGACCGGGTCGCCGTCTTCCGACAGGGTGTGCGGGATGTAGCCGTAGTTGCAGGGATAGTGCATGGCGGTCGACATGAAGCGGTCGACGAACATGGCGCCGGATTCCTTGTCGACTTCGTACTTGATGGGCTCGCCGTGGGCGGGAATTTCGATGATGACATTGAAGTCATCCGGCAGGTTGCGGCCGGAACTGACGCGGTCGAGGCTCATGGTATTCAGGCTGAAAACGGGAAAGCCGGCCATTATACCCGTCCCCCACCGCGCTTCGCTCGCCCGATATAATCACGCTATTTGCGCATGCCGTTCTTCTCCCCCTCCTCCCCGCCTTCCGGCCACCGCCAGTCCGGCCTCGCCGGCGCGGCCGATGCGTTGTATCTGGCCGAACTGGCGCGGCATGCCGCGCCGCTGGCGGTGGTATGCGCGAGTGCGTGGGACGCCAACCGGCTGGCCGAGGAGTTGCGCTGGTTTGACCCGGCATTGCGGGTATGCGCCTTCCCCGACTGGGAAACCCTGCCCTACGACACCTTCTCGCCGCACCCGGACCTGATTTCCGAGCGGCTGGCGACGCTGTACCAGATCTCGCGCGGCGAGTTCGACATCGCCGTGGTGGCGCTCTCGACCGCGCTGTACCGGCTGGCACCGCCAGCCTTTCTCGCCGCCCACACCTTCTTCCTGAAGCAGAAGGACATCCTTGACGAGCCGGCCTTTCGCGCGCAGATGGCGCTGGGCGGCTACACCCATGTGAACCAGGTGTTCGCGCCGGGCGAATTCTCGATCCGCGGCGGACTGATCGACCTGTTCCCCATGGGCAGCGCCCTGCCCTACCGCATCGACCTGTTCGACAACGAGATCGAGACGCTGCGCGCGTTCGACGTCGACACCCAGCGCAGCATCTATCCGGTCAACGAGGTGCGGCTGCTGCCCGCGCGCGAATTCCCGCTCGACGAGGCCGGCATCACCCGCTTCCGCCAGAATTTCCGCGAACGCTTCGAAGGCGATCCGTCCAAGTCCAAGCTCTACAAGGATGTCAGCAACGGTCTGGCGCCGGCCGGCATCGAGTACTACCTGCCGCTGTTCTTCGACGAAACGGCGACGCTGTTCGACTATCTGCCCAGGCACACCCGCTTCGTCAGCCACGGCGCGCTCGACCCGGCAGGGCAGGCGTTCTGGGCCGACGCACAGGGCCGCCATCGCCTGCTGGCGGGCGACAAGGATCGCCCGCTGTTGCCGCCGGCCGAACTGTTCCTGCCGACCGACACCTTCTTCAGCCTGGCCAAGGCCTACGCGCGGCTCGACGTGGAACAGGCCGGCGAGGGGCTGACGCATCCGGTTCCGCCCATTTCGGTGGATCGCCGCGAAGCCCACCCCGTCGCCAAACTGCAGGGATTCATCGATGGCTTCCAGGGGACGACGCTGATCGTCGCGCCCTCGGCCGGACGGCGCGAGACCCTGCACGAATACCTTGCCGAGCACGGACTCGACGCCTCGCTGTGCGAGGGCTGGGCCGACTGCCAGCCGCAGTCCGGCCGCATCCTGCTGAGCCGTGTTTTATTAACCCACGGCCCGCTGGCCGAGGGCTTCGTCACGGCCGACGGCGCGCTCGCCGTCATCACCGAGACCGAGCTCTATGCCATCCCGCCGAAAACCCGTCGCGCCCGCGAGGCCCGCGCGACGCAGATCGACAACCTGCTGCGCGACCTCTCGGAACTCAAGCCCGGCGATCCGGTGGTGCATGCGCAGTACGGCGTCGGCCAGTACCTCGGCCTCATCAACATGGACCTCGGCGACGGCGACACCGAATTCCTGCAACTCGAATACGCCAAGGGCGACAAGCTCTACGTACCGGTCGCCAACCTGCACCTGATCTCGCGCTACAGCGGCGCCGGAGAGGGCGCCGCACCGCTGCACAAGCTGGGCACCGACCAGTGGGAGAAGGCGCGTCGCCGCGCCATGCAGGCCGCGCGCGACACGGCCGCCGAACTGCTGAACCTCTATGCGCTGCGCGCGGCGCGCGAAGGCCACGCATTCAAGTTCTCGCCGCACGACTACGAGGCCTTCGCCGAAGGCTTCGGCTACGAGGAGACCCCCGACCAGGCCGCCGCCATCGCCGCCGTCATGGCCGACATGCAGGCTGGTAAGCCGATGGACCGGCTGGTCTGCGGCGACGTCGGCTTCGGCAAGACCGAGGTCGCGCTGCGTGCTGCCTTCATGGCGGTGATGGGCGGTTACCAGGTGGCGGTGCTGGTGCCGACCACGCTCTTGGCCGAACAGCACTTCAACAATTTTTCCGACCGCTTCTCGGCCTGGCCGGTGAAGCTCGCCGAGCTGTCGCGCTTCCGCACCGCGAAGGAGCAGGCCGAGGCCCTGCAGGCGCTGAAGGACGGCAAGCTCGACATCGTCATCGGCACTCACCGGCTGATCCAGAAGGACGTCAAGTTCGCCCGGCTGGGGCTGGTCATCATGGACGAGGAGCACCGCTTCGGCGTGCGCCAGAAGGAACAGCTGAAGGCGCTGCGCGCCGAGGTGGATGTGCTTACGCTGACCGCCACCCCGATTCCCCGCACGCTGGCGATGTCGCTCGAAGGCATCCGCGACTTTTCGGTCATTGCAACGGCCCCGCAGAAGCGGCTGGCGATCAAAACCTTCGTGCACTCATTTTCCGGTGGGCTGATCCGCGAGGCAGTGCTGCGCGAACTCAAGCGCGGCGGCCAGGTATATTTCCTGCACAATGAAGTCAGCACCATCGAGGCCATGCGCGAACGGCTGGAAAAGCTGCTGCCGGAGGCGCGCATCCGCGTCGGCCACGGCCAGATGGGCGAGCGCGAACTGGAACAGGTAGTGCGCGATTTCTACCAGCAGCGCTACGACATTCTGCTGTGCACCACCATCATCGAGACCGGCATCGACATCCCGACCGCCAACACCATCCTGATCAACCGCGCCGACAAATTCGGCCTGGCACAACTGCATCAGCTTCGCGGCCGGGTCGGGCGCTCGCACCACCAGGCCTTCGCCTACCTGCTGGTGGAGGAAGACCGCACCCTCACGCCGCAGGCGAAGAAACGCCTGGAAGCGATTCAATTGATGGAGGAACTGGGCTCGGGCTTCCATCTCGCCATGCAGGACCTGGAAATCCGTGGCGCCGGCGAGGTGCTGGGTGAGAAGCAGAGCGGCGAAATCCTTGAGGTCGGCTTCTCGCTCTACAACGACATGCTGGCCGGCGCGGTGTCCAGCCTGAAGGCCGGCAAGGAACCCGACATGAACCAGCCGCTGGGGGTGGTGTCGGAAATCAACCTGCATCTGCCCGCGCTGCTGCCGGTGGACTACTGCCCCGACGTCCACGAGCGGCTGGTACTGTACAAGCGGCTGGCGAGCGTGCACGACGCGGAGGCGCTCACCCAGTTGCAGGAGGAACTGGTCGACCGTTTCGGCCAGCTGCCCGATCCGGCGCGTGCGCTGCTCGACACCCACCGCCTGCGGCTGGCCGCCAGGCCGCTCGGCATCATGAAGGTGGACGCCAACGCGGACAGCATCCTGCTGCAGTTCGTGCCGCAGCCGCCGATCGACCCGGGCCGCATCATCCAGCTTATCCAGAGCCGGCGCGATATCAAGCTGGCGGGCGAGAACCGCCTGCGCTGGACTGCCAATTCGTCCGTCGAAGCACGCGCCGCCAACGTCATTACCCTGTTCAATTTACTGAAATAGCACACCGCATGAATCTGATCGTCCAGGGACGCGACATCCCCACGCCTAGCCTCAAACAGCTCGCCAAACTGACCGGCGCCACGGCCATCGAGGCTGTTTCGCTCACCGCGTTCCGGCTGGTGGCCGCCGACGACCGGCCGCATGCCGAGGTCGCCGCGTTTTGCGAGGAAAATTCTCTCGACTGCGGCTGGGTGCCGGCCGGACGGCACATCGACGACTTCGGCCTCTTGGTGATGGACATGGACTCGACCCTCATCACCATCGAGTGCATCGACGAGATTGCCGACATGCAGGGGCTGAAACCCCAGGTCTCGGCCATCACCGAAGCGGCCATGCGCGGCGAAATCGATTTTGCCGAGAGCCTGCGCCGCCGGGTGTCGTTGCTGGCCGGGCTCGACCAGTCGGCCCTGCAGCGCGTCTATGACGAGCGCCTACAGTTGTCGCCGGGGGCGGAAACCCTGTTGGCGGCAATTCGCGCCGCCGGAATCCGGACCCTGCTGGTGTCAGGGGGATTCACTTTCTTTACCGAACGGCTGCAATCCCGGCTGGGGCTGGACTACACCGCCGCCAACACGCTGGAGGTGGCCGACGGCAAACTGACCGGCCGTGTCCTCGGCGACATCGTCGACGCCCAGGGCAAGGCCGATTGGCTCAATCGCGTGCGCATCGAGCTGGGCCTGGATCGCGGACAGGTCATTGCCATGGGCGATGGTGCCAACGACCTGAAAATGATGGCCGAAGCCGGCATCAGCATTGCCTACCGCGCGAAGCCCGTTGTACGCGCCCAGGCCGCTTACGCACTGAATCAGGTGGGTCTGGACGGCCTGATCCCGCTGCTGGGCGAAAATGGACGCAGTGGCTAAAGAAAATCTGCGGGCCGCCGATAAACCATTGAGTGCCCAATCAGTCATAAGATCGACCCCCGCGACCAGGAATCCCCGTGAAAATCGACAAGCGCATCACCCCGCCCGCCGCCAGCAAAGTGTCTTCAGCCAAGGGCAAAGGTGCCGGCAAAACCTCAGCCCCCACCGCTGGCAGCGGCGATTCGCTGACTTTGACCGAGTCCAGCACCCGCATCCGCTCGCTCGAGTCCCAGCTGGCATCGGTCGACGTCACCGATGCGGGCAAAGTTGAATCGGTCAAGGCCGCACTGGCCAACGGGACCTTTGCGGTCGACGCCGAGGTGGTGGCCGACCGCCTGATCGACCATACTAAGGAAACCCTGCGCAAGCGCCCGCGCAAGAAGTGATTTCCGCCCCCATCGCAAGCCCGCGGACGCAATCCGCGGGCTTTTGCTTTTCAACTGGAATAAAATCGTGCCCTGAAACTTCTTTTGGGGTAGCGCATGAACGAAATCGTTTTATCCGTGACCGGCATGACCTGCGGCGGCTGCGTCAACAGTGTCACCAAGGTGTTGACAGCCCTGCCGGGTGTGCAAACTGCGGTTGTCACGTTGACGCCGGGCCAGGCACGGGTGACATACGATCCCGCCCGCGTTGAGCGCGCCGCCATGGTGCAGGCCATCGTCGACGCAGGCTTCGGAGTGAGCGACTGAACTGACCATCGCGCTTCAGGTCTGGCCGCACAGGTTTTCCAGCGGCTCGGGCTGATGAATTCCGTTGCCTTGCACGTAATCCACCCCCATCTGCCGCAATAACGCCAGGATCTGATCCGATTCGACGTATTCAGCCACGGTTCTCAGGTTCATCTGGTGGCCGATGCGATGAATCGCCTCGACCATGGAGCGATCAATGGCATTGTTGGCGATATCGCGCACGAATGCGCCATCGATCTTGAGGTAATCCACGTTCAGGTTCTTCAGGTAGGTGAAGGACGACAGGCCGCTGCCGAAATCGTCCAGCGCGAAGCTGCAGCCGAACGCACGCATGGCCTCGATAAACTCGTTGACGACGGCAAGGTTGCCGATGGCAGCCGTTTCGGTGATCTCGAAACACAGATGCGGGCCGAAGGCCGGATTCTCGTCAAGACTTGCCAGCAGCATGCGGCGGAATGCCGGGTCCTTCAACGACGCCCCCGACAGGTTGACCGCAAACAGGCAATTCCGCTCGCGTTTGCTCGCCAGATAACGCTGGCACAGACGCAGCGTCTCCTCGATCACCCAACTGTCGATGGCCGGCATGATGGAATAACGCTCCGCTGCCGGAATGAATGCCATCGGCAGGATTTCGCTGCCATCCTCGTCGATCATCCGCAGCAATAATTCGACATGACGGACCGACTCCACGACGCCGTCGGCGCGGCGGATCTCCTGCCACGACAGACGCAGGCGGTGCTCTTCCAGTGCACGCTGGATCCGCGTCACCCATTGCATTTCCCCACGGTGGCGCACCAGGTCTGAGTCGCGGCTCTCGTACAGGTGAATCTGGTTGCGTCCGCGATCCTTGGCCACATAGCACGCCGCGTCAGCCGCCGACATCAGGTTTGCCGCAGTGCCGCTGTCGGCATTGATCGCCACCATGCCCACGCTCATGCCAACCGAGAAAATGCGATCCCCCCATTTGAAGCGGAAACGCTGTACCTCGGCGCGGAAGGTATCTGCCACTTCCAACGCATCCGGAATGCTGCAGTTTTCCAGTAACAGCGCGAATTCGTCGCCCCCCAGGCGAGCCAGGGTATCGCGTTCGCGCAGATTGCCTTTCAGCAACAGCGCCAGCTGGCGCAGCAATTCGTCGCCCGCGGCATGGCCGCAGGAATCGTTGATCACCTTGAACTGGTCGAGATCCATGTAGCACAGCGCATGTTCGCGGCCTTGCTGCAGAGCCGTCAACAGCGTGCGCTCGAGGCGCTGCTCGAACTCGCGGCGGTTGATCAGCCCGGTCAGCGCATCGTGGCTGGCCTGATAAATCAGGCGCGCCGTGGCCCGATCGATCTTCTCCTGCATCTGGTCCTGCATGGCCTGCAGATGGGCGGCCATGTGATTGACGCCGCGCTGCAACACCCCCAGCTCGACCTGCCCGCTCGTGTCAACCCGTTCGTCCAGATGCCCCTCGCCGATACGGCTGACCGTATGGGTCAAGGACAGGATCGGCCGGGTAATCTGGCGACCGATGCGCCAGGCCAGATACAGGCTGACGCCCAGACCGACCAGCAGGATCGCCAGGCTGCGCAGGATGGACTCGCGCTGGCTTCGAATGGTGGCACTACGCGACACGTCCAGGCCCACCCAGCCCAGCAGCCGGGTCTGGGCCCCCTTCGCTGCAGCCCGGCCGCCCGGATTGAAGTCGTCGACCGCCACCTCGGTACGCGTGATCGGCGCGTAATAGACCAGCCGGTCCTTGTATTCAATCTGGTAGATATGGTCGGTCGGCATGCGTTTTTCCAACGGATTCGCCCACACTCCCAGACCGAACTGGGCCAGCCATTGGCCGTTTTCGGAGAACACCGCCACGCCGCGCACGTCCGGCTCGATCGCCGCTTTTTCGAGCAGCGTCTGCAGCACTTCGATATTGCCCGAGGCGACGCCATACTCGGCCGCTGGCGCCAGCTGACGCGCAATGGCCAGGGCGCGGGTGCGCAGAGACTGGTCGAGATCATCGATTTTTCCCGTGATGAGCTGGAACATCAGCAGGACACCGATGATGGCTACCGGCACAATGGCCAGTCCGATGACACGCCCCCGTATTCCCAGCGACCGTGCCATCAGTTTCTCCCCTCCAAACGCTTTTCCAGATCGGCTTCGGGCGGCAGGATGAATCCGAGCGAACGCGCCACCTGATCATTGATCGAAACGCTGAAATAACTGGGGTAGGCAGGGGGCGGCAGGCGTACCGTTCCTCCCTGCATGGCGCTGCTGATCCATTCGGCGGCCTGACGGCCGATTTGCGCCGGGCTGGAATGCAAAGACAGAAGCGCGCCTGCCCGTGTCAGCGAACGCGAATAACCCAATACCGGATCGCGGTAGCGGTAGGAGGTCAGGAAAAGGCTTTGTGCCGTGTTGCGGTTGAACACCAGCGGATCCGGCAGTGCCAGCAGCAAATCGGCTTCCGTCAAGACCGCTTCCAGCGGGGTGATCAGGCGTTCATCCGGCGTCAGCGTGGCATAGACCAGACTGAGCCCCTGTGCGCGCAATGCACTGTCCAACTCGTTCACCATGCTGCTCTGCTCGGCGCTCAATAACACGCCCACGCGCCGCACGTCCGGCAAGGCCAGACGGATCAGGAGTGCCTGGCGCTCGAAGGGCTGATCGAGGTAAATGGCCGACAGGCCGCGACGGCTGCTGCTTCCCAGGCGCGCACGCCCTGTCTTGAGATACCACGATCGCGGTACCAGAATCGCCAGCACAGGGGGGCGCTCGGGCAGTGCGGCCAGTGCCTCTGCCGCGCCCACGCCGACGGCCACGACGAGGCGAGCATCGTTCAGCGCAGCGGGTGTCAATCCCTCGGCATATACCCGGACAGCCTCATGCGGGGTATCGTCGAGATAGGCACGGATGACCTGATACACCTCCTGGTAAGGTGTCGCATCGTCGCTCAGTAACACTGCCACCCGGGCTGCAACAGCCTGAGACGACACGATGGCAAGGCAGACGCACGCCACCCCCAGTCGAACGATACGCTGGAGCGCACGCCATCTGGTCGCCCGCCCGGGAAACGTCAAATCCCCTCCTGCCCTTCAGCCCACAGGCATGCCCCTTTGCTTTCCCCGGCGATGGCTTCGAGCAGGCGTGCGTGTGCAGCCAACTCTTCGCTGCTCGCCTGCAACAGAATGGGCTTGGGACGTACCCGCGCGGCAGCTTGGGCAGCCCGTTCGCCGCGCACTTCCAGCCCGATCGACAAGCTTTCCTGGCCGCGCGTCAGTGCCAGGTAAACCGCTGCCAGCAACTCGCAGTCGAGCAAGGCGCCGTGCAGCGTACGCGCGGTATTGTCGACGCCATAGCGTTTGCACAAGGCGTCCAGATTGTTGCGCTGACCGGGATGCAGGGCCTTGGCCATCGCCAGCGTGTCGGTCACGCCGTCGCACCAGGTGGTCAGCAGCGGCATTTCGAGCAAGCGCAGTTCCATGTTGAGGAAGCCGACATCGAAAGGGGCGTTGTGGATAATGAGTTCAGCGCCCCGGATGAAATCGACGAACTCCTGCGCGATATCGGCGAAACGCGGTTTGTCCTGCAGGAATTCCGGCGTGATGCCGTGCACCTGCATGGCGCCAGCGTCGATGTCGCGATCCGGGTTCACATAACGGTGCAGATGGTTGCCGGTGAGCCGGCGGTTGACCATTTCAACGGCCGCCACCTCGATGATGCGATGGCCCTGGTTGGGATCGAGGCCGGTGGTTTCAGTATCGAGAATGATTTGCCGCATGATTTCGATGTTCAGTGTTGTTGTGCCTGCAGCACGCCCAGATTGGCCAGTGCATCGGCGCGTTCGTTCTCGGGATGGCCCGCATGGCCGCGTACCCATTTCCATTCGATGCGATGCAGCTGGCTCAACGCATCCAGTTGCAGCCACAGGTCCTGGTTTTTCACCGGCTTGCCGTCGGCGGTACGCCAATTGCGCCGCTTCCAGCCCGGCATCCATTCGCTGATGCCTTTTTGCACGTATTGCGAATCGGTATGGACTTCGACCGTGGAGGGCCGCTTCAACGATTCCAGCGCCCGGATCACCGCGGTCATTTCCATGCGGTTGTTGGTGGTGTTGGCCTCGCCGCCGCTGATCTCCTTGCGGTGTCCCCCCGCCACCAGCAGGGCGCCCCAGCCGCCGACGCCCGGATTGCCCTTGCAGGCGCCATCGCTGTAGATATAAATGGTGTCAGCGTTCACGACGGACCCGATACTGTTTGAGATTGACCACCTTGGCCGCGGGCGACAGCAGGCGCTGCGCCACCGGCGTCGTCCACTGCGGCAGGATGATGTTCATGCCCTGCACCCGCTTGACCGCCTGCAGGAAATAGACGCCGCCGCCCATGGCCCACCAGCGGTCGCCGGCCGGCTCCATGAAACGCAGACGGCGCAGCCAGTTCTCGCGGTTGACCGGCGGACGGTAGCAGCACATGCTGCCCGCCGCCACCTCGAGCCCCAGCAACACCATCCAGTCCTTCACCCGCGAAATGTTGAGGAAGCTGCCGTTCCACGGATAACCGCGTTCGCCGCCCTGCAGCTTGCGCGCCAGTCCCCACAGGCTGCGCGGGTTGAAGCCGGCCAGCACCAGGCGGCCTTCCGGACGCAGCACCCGCTCCGCCTCTCGCAGCACCTGGTGCGGATTGGAACTGAATTCCAGCACGTGGGGCAACAGCAACAGGTCGAGCGACTGACTCTCGAACGGCAGGAACATGGGATCGGCCTGCACCCGTCCGGGGGCTTCGACCGCACATGTCACACGCAGCGGGATCCGGCTGTTGCGCAGGAAATCGATCTGCGGCAGGCCAACCTGCACCGCATTGAAGCCGAACACATCCGACACGGCCTGGTCGAAATAGCGTTGCTCCCGAAACAGCAAGTGCTGTCCGAGCGGCGTTTCAAACCATCCTGCATTCAGCTTGGATAACATAGTCGTTTCTCCCGCCAGGTTGCCCCATCATGTTGACTCTCATTCCCCTGCCCGCGTTCGAGGACAATTACATCTGGATCTGGCACGACGACCATCATGCCGTCGCTGTCGACCCGGGCGATCCCGTTCCGTTGATCGCCTACCTCGATGCACGCCACCTCGCTCTGACCGCCATTCTGATCACCCATCATCATCGCGACCATACTGGCGGCAACGTCCTGCTGCGTCAACGCTATAACTGCCCCGTCTATGCGCCGGACAACCCGCGCATTCCGGCGGTAACCCACGTCCTGCACGGTGGCGATTCGGTCGATATCGCCAAACCGTTTTTACATTTCGACGTGCTGGCCACCCCGGGCCACACGCTCGACCACATCAGCTATGTCGGCCACGACAGCCTGTTTTGCGGCGACACCGTGTTCGGATGCGGATGCGGGAAACTGTTCGAAGGCAGCCCCGCGATCATGGCTGCCAGCCTCGATGCCATTCTAGCGCTGCCCGATACTACCCGGGTCTGCTGTGCGCACGAATACACCCTGAGCAATATTGACTTTGCCAAAACCATCGACGGCGCCAATCCGGCGCTGCTTGAACGCGAGCGTGCCGATCGTGCCCTGCGCGCCCGCAATGTGCCCACGTTGCCTTCGACCCTGCAGCTGGAGAAACGCACCAATCCCTTCCTGCGTTTCCACGACCCTGACATGACGGCCTTCGCGAGTCGCTATCTGGATCGACCGCACCCCACGCCCGCCGAGGTATTCGGCGCGATCCGGGCAGCCAAGGATGCGTGGGACGGTTGACCGTCCCCATCCTGCCACTTACGATGGAGCCCTGTTGAGTACGGGAAACCGACTTGCCCGGAATCAAATTAATTGGCCGAATTCAAAATAAATCTGCTCAGTCTGGCCGTCCTTGCGGTGTTCGCTTCCCTGCCGGTGCACGCGGCGGAACCCGGCGCCGGCATCCAGACACTGGAGTGGAACAGCAATACCGACGACGACCCGTCCTCCGATCACGTATCCCCCACTGAAGCCGCCAGCCCGGACGACGTCTGGCAGCGCATCCGCAGCGGGTTCAAGATCGACGACGATGCGGCACGCAACCCGCTCGTGGCCGATCACGAAGCCTGGTACGCAGCACGGCCGGATTACGTGCGCCGCATGCTCGATCGGTCCCGCCGCTACCTGTTCCATATCGTCCAGGAAGTCGACCGCCGTGCAATGCCGATGGAAATCGCCTTGCTGCCAATGGTCGAAAGTGCGTTCAATCCCATGGCGGAATCGCCTTCCGCAGCCTCCGGCATCTGGCAGTTCATTCCGTCCACCGGCCGGCTCTATGGACTCAGGCAGGATACCTGGTACGACGGCCGCCGCGATTTCACCGCCGCCACCGAGGCCGCGCTCGATTACCTGGGCAAGCTCTATCTCGATTTCGGCGACTGGGAACTGGCGCTCGCTGCGTACAACTGCGGGGAAGGTTGCGTCGCCCGCGCCATCGAGAAGAATGTCCAGCAAGGTTTGCCAACCAATTACGCCAGCCTGCCGCTGCCCAGCGAGACCCGGCATTATGTCCCCAAACTTCTTGCCATCAGGAACCTGATCAGCAATCCCGCACGCTATGGCATCGCCATCGACACGCTGCCCAACCAGCCCTATTTCAAGCAGGTTACCGTTCCCTCCGCCAGTATGGACATCCGCTCCGCTGCGCGACTGGCGGGCATGAGTAGCGATGAATTCGCCGCGTTGAACGCGGCCTTCCCACGCAAGCTCATCCGCTCGGCCGGACCGGTCAACTTGCTGGTGCCGGTCGCCAAGACCGACACCTTCCAGCGCAATCTGGAAACCGGAAGCTGGGATTCCTGGCAGCCCTACCCTGCGCAAAAAGGCGAACGTCCCGAGACCATTGCCAGACGCCTCGGCGTCAGTCTTGCCAGCCTCGAAGAACACAACCAGTTCCATCTGAAGCGCGGCAAGCTGGTGCGCGAGCAGGTCATTCTGGTGCCGGTCAGGAAACGGGGCATGGCAGCCGCAAGCGCCGAGAGCCCCTTGCCTGCCGTATCCAATCCGACCCAGCTCGTGGTGCAGCGGGGCGACACCCTATACAGCATTGCCCGACACTACGGTCTGACCGTCGCCGAACTCGGCGACGCCAACCCCGGCCTTGACGGCCGGCTCACGGCCGGCCAGACCCTGCGCCTGCCGTCCACGCAACCGGTCCAGATGACGGCGTCCCTCCAATCCGCCGCCTACTCCGCCACCCGCATCGCGAAACCCGCCATCCCGAGCCGGTATATCGTTCAGACTGGCGACACCCTGAGCGCCATCGCCCGACGTTTCGACATCAGCCTGGCGGATTTCAGGCTGTGGAATCCTGCTTTCAGGAAACACAGCACGGTCCGCGCGGGTCAGACAGTCATCGTCAGGGCGCCCTGAGAATCGTCGGCTCAGTCCGATGCAGGCGGTTCGTCGGACTTGTCCGACATCAACAGCGCCACCCCGATCGCAGCCAGCACCATCCACATCACGGCGGCCCAGATGCCCAGCGCATTGGAGAGCGGCCCCATGAACATCAGGGTAAGCATCGCCACGGCCAGGACGCCGTTGCCAAGCCAGAAATTTCGACTGTGTTTGCTGCTGCTCAATTGATACTCCGTCTCCAGAAAACTTAATCCTGCGCTGCCACCCAGTGGCACCGCACCCAATGTCCCCCGCCCAGATCGGTTCGCGCCGGATAGGTTTGCCGGCACACGGCGCTGGCGTGCGGACAACGCGGATGGAAATGGCAGCCGACCGGCGGATTGAGCGGCGAAGGCTGGTCGCCAGCCAGGCGAACGATAGTCTGCCCGGTGTGCGGCTCGATGCGCGGCACCGCACTAACCAGCGCTTGCGTATAAGGGTGGCGTGGCGTGCGCAACACCGCACCGGCCCGACCTTGCTCGACGATACGTCCGAGGTACATCACCGCCACATCGTGCGCCAGATATTCCACCACGGCGAGATTGTGCGTGATGAACAGATAGGCCAGGCCGAGATCGGCCTGCAGGTCCTTCAGCAGATTCAGTATCTGCGCCTGCACCGACACGTCGAGCGCACTGGTCGGCTCGTCGCAGATCACCAGCCGCGGCGACACGGCAAGCGCCCGTGCGATCGCAATGCGCTGCCGCTGCCCGCCTGAGAATGCATGGGGATAACGGCCGCCTGCATCGTCCGGCAAGCCGACCTGATTCAACAGCCGAGCCACGGCACCGCGCCGTTCGCCGCGCGCGCCAACACCCAGCGCGTCCATGCCCTCGAGCAGGGTGTCCACTACCCGCATACGCGGATTGAGCGAACTGAACGGATCCTGGAATACCATCTGAGCCTGCCGTCGCAGCGCAGGTGCATTCTTCGCGGTGATGGTCTCGCCGCCCAGCATGATGGTGCCCGCCGTCGGCTCGATCAGCCGCAGCAAGGCCTTGCCCACCGTCGTCTTGCCGCAGCCCGATTCACCCACCAGTGCCAGCGTGCGGCCGGCCTGGATCGTCAGGTCCACGTCATCGACGGCGCGCACGTGTCCTACCGTACGCTGGATCAAGCCGCGCCGGATCGGGAAAAACACCTTCAACCCTTCCACCTGCAGAAGCGGCTGCGGGGGATGTTCCGCCACGGGATGGGCGACACGTTCGCGCACGCTGCCCGCCGGCAAGCTGCCCGCCAGATGGCAGCGCACTCGCTGTCCATCCAATTCCTGCCAGCCGGGCGACTCCGCGCGGCAACGTGCGATGGCAAACGGACAGCGCGGTGCGAACCGACATCCGCGTAAATGCGCGTCAAGCCGGGGCACTTGGCCGGCGATCGTGGTCAACCGCCCGGCATCGCCCGTTCGCGGCAAGGCCTCGAACAGCATGCGACTGTAGGGATGCTGCGGCGCCGTGAAGAAGGCGTCGCGCGTACCCTCCTCCAGCAATTCGCCGGCATACATCACCCCCACGCGATCGGCGTTCTCGGCCACCACGCCGAGATCGTGCGTGATCAGCAGCATGCCCATCCGGCGTGTCGCACGCAGATTGCGCAATACGTCGAGCACCTGGGCCTGGATGGTCACGTCCAGTGCCGTCGTCGGCTCATCGGCGATGAGCAGGCTGGGCTCGCCCGCCAGGGCCATGGCGATCATCATTCGCTGGCGTAACCCGCCCGAAAGTTCGAACGGATAGCTATCGAGCCGCCGCGCCGCGTCCGGCACGCCCACCGAATCGAGCAGTGCGCGCGCAGCGTCGCGCGCAGCCTGTCCGCCGAGCCCCCGATGCAAGGACAACGCCTCGCCGATCTGGTCGCCCACCTTGATGACGGGATTCAGCGCCAGCATCGGTTCCTGAAACACCATCGCCATCTGCCCGCCGCGCACACGCCGCATGTCGCGTTCGGTCAGTGCCATTACATCGGTTTCGCCCAGTTGCACGTGACCCGACAGGATGCGCCCGCCATCCGGCAACAGCCGCATCAGCGACAGGGCGGTCATCGATTTGCCACATCCAGACTCCCCCAGCAAAGCGTAGGTCTCGCCGGCATCAACGTGGAACGACACGCCATCGACTACGCGCGCAGTGCCGATCCCGGTAACGAGGTTTTCCACCTGCAGCAAGGGTTTCACCGACGACCCTCCAGGCGCGGGTCGAATGCGTCGCGCACGCCGTCGGCAAACAGATTGGCGGCCAGCACCAAGGCGAACATGAAGACGAACGCCGCGCCCAGCTGCCACCAGACGACAGGTTCGCGCGCCAGTTCGAGACGCGCGCCGTTGATCATGTTGCCCCAGCTATACATGGTGGGATCGACACCGACCCCGACATAGGAGAGCACGGCCTCGGCCAGCACCAGGCCCGAGAAGTCCAGTACGATCGCAATCAGCACGAGGTGGAATACGTTGGGGAAAATGTGGCGGCTGATGATGCGTGCGTGCGAGACGCCGAACGCCCGCGCCGCCTCGACGTAATCGAGCGTACGCAGCTTGAGCGATTCGCCGCGCAGCAGGCGCGCCAGGCCGGTCCAGCTGGTCACACCCATGATGACACACAAGGCCAGCAGGCGGATGTCGGCGCGCGCCGCCGCAGTATCGAACAGATCGGGATGGGCCTCGATGGCGACCTGTACGATGAGTACCGCTGCCGCGATCAGCAGCACGCCTGGAATTGAATTCAGCACGGTGTAGACATACTGGATGACGTCGTCCACCCAGCCCCGGAAATACCCTGCCGCAATCCCCAGCATGATCGCGAGCGGCAGGGTGACGAGCGTGGTGAGCGTGCCGATCACCAGACCGGTGCGGATGCTCTTGAGGCTGATGTAGAGCACATCCTGTCCGACCTTGTCGGTACCGAAGACGTGATAGGCCGCGGCGAGATGGACCGTCACCGACCCCAGCAGAAAGAGCAGCGCCAGGGTCAGGACGACCGTCCGTCCAGGCCATCCGAGGTAGCCGCCTCCCCAGGCGGTCAGCCACTTACCGAAAACCATGTGGCGATGGCGCGCCTGCCAGGCGGCGAGCAGACCGAACAGCAACAGGCTGGCCGCCAGCCCTTGCGCCAGGCCGACGAGGATGCGCCGGGCAATATCCGGCACGCGTTCGTCGACCTGTTTCAGGTGCGCGCCGCCGTATTTCAGGCGCGGGTAATCCCGCACGGTGGCGCCATCGCGCTCGACGAATTCCTTGGCGTACAACTGCATCGCCAGCGGCGCGGAATAGGTTTTCTCCTGCTGCGTGCGCAGCGGTCCCACCAGCGCATCGAATACGGAAAGCACTTCGACCGAATACTGCGGCCGGCCGGGCGGGCTGTCGGGCAGTGCTTCACGGTAATGCAGCGAATCGAGCAAGCCGATCACCACGAACACAGTCAGAACCAGTGCGGCGCCCATCGCCATGGGGCGCCGTGCCACGGCCGCCCACGGCGCGCGCAGGTGCGCATGACGACGGATGAACCACACCAGCCCCAGCACCGCCGCCAGCAGCGCGAAAATCAGCGCATCGGTCCACAAGATGACAGGCTGGACGCTCATTGCAGCCGTACCCGCGGGTCCGCCCACGAATAGGAAATGTCGGTGAGGATCAGCCCGACGATATACAGAAACGACCCCAGGAACACCATCGCACGCACCACCGAGAAATCCTGCGCCTGGATCGCGTCGATCGTGTAGCTGCCGAGCCCCGGAATGCCGAAGAAGGATTCGGTGATGAGGCTGCCCATGAACAGCAGCGGCAACACCACCACCGCGCCGGTCAGGATCGGGATCATGCCGTTCTTCAGCACGTGGCGGAACAATACCCGAACCTCGGACAGGCCCTTGGCACGTGCGGTACGGACGTAGTCCTTGCCGATCTCCTCGAGAAAAATCGTTCGGTACCAGCGCGATCCACTACCGATGCCCGCCACCACTCCGACCAGCACCGGCAGCAGGATGAACCGGAAGCCGTCGATTCCACCCGCATAGCCCGAGATCGGCAGCAGGTTCCACAGCTTGGCGATGAAATACTGCCCCGTGATGATGTAGAACAGGAATGAAATCGACATCAGTACCACGCACAGCACCACGCCCCACAAATCGAGATAGGTGGTACGGAAGAACACCATCAGCAAGGCAAAGGTGATATTGACCAGGAGGCCGATCACGAACACCGGCAGCGCGATCGCCAGGCTCGGCCACATGCGGGTGCGGATTTCGTTGCTGATGTTGCGGCCGTCGTCCCCATTTCCGAACTTGAACGCGAACATCGACACCGAATGCTGGAAGAAGATCGTGTCGGTGAACCGCGCGCTGCCGCTCGCCTGGGCGTTCAGCAGCAGCGGCTTGTCGTAGCCGTGTTCGACCTTCCAGCGCTCGATCGCATCCTGCGTCACGTGCTTGGCGCCCAGCTGCAGCCGCGCCATGTCGTCCGGCGTATTGACGACGAAGAACAGGGCGAAGGTCAGCAGGTTGACCCCGATCAGGATCGGGATCGCATAGAGGAGACGGCGCAGGATGTAGGCGAACATCAGGCGGTCGTCCTTTCGCGCCGGCGCCAGACGACCACTGCCGGCGCAATGAGTGCAACCACGCCGCCGACCAGCAGCAGGATCGGCCACAGCACGGGACGGTTCCATTCTGCACGCCGGGCGGCACGCAGATCCGGGTCGATACGCCGGTACTTGAGCGTATTGTTGGCCATCAGGTTGGGCTTGACGTTATGGACCCAATCATGGCGCAAGCCGAAGGATTTTGGATAGTAGGCAAAAATCCAGGGGGCATCGCGGCGCACGATCTCGAGCATGTCGTCGATCACCTGCTCGCGCTCGGGGCCGTTGTCCATGTCCTTCATGCGCTCGAACAGGCGGTTGAATTCCGGATTGTCGTAGTTGGCGGCGTTCTCGCCACCAGTGGCCACTTTCTTGTTCGGCCCATACAGCAGGAAGAAAAAGTTTTCCGGATCCGGGTAATCGGCATTCCAGCCCCATTCGAACAATTGGGCATTGCCCTTGCGCATCTTGTCCTGGAAGCGGTTGTAATCGGTGCCGCGTACGACCAGCTGCACATTGAGCTTGTCGAGCTGCTTCTTCATCCAGTCGAGCCGCGACTTGGTATCGGGGCCGCTTGCCATGGTGTCGAAGTAGAGCACCAGCTTTTTCGCCATCTCGATGGAATGTCTCACGATCTTGCCGCCATGCGCCTCGTACACATACGGATTCAGCCCTGCCACGCCGTCGACGTATCCGAACAGCCCGGGTGGGATCGGCCCCTGTGCCGGAATACCGCGGCCGTTCAGGAAAATGGAAATGAATTCGTCGTAGTCGAACGCGATGGAAATTGCCTGCCTCAGCTTGCGGCGATCCTCCCCCTGGCCGCCCACCACCGGATCGAGCATGTTGAAGCCCACGTACCAGATCGAAGCCGCTACCGCAGTAACGAGATGGATACCCTTCTCGCGCATGCTGTCGGTCAACCGCGGATCCCCCCCCGCCGAGAACTGCACGGCCTGGTCGAAGCTGTCCGAGCTGATGCCGGAACTGTCGTAATAGCCCTGCAGAAACTTGCTCCAGTAAGGGATGGTTTCCTTTTCC
>NZ_MEGP01000036.1:0-31988 GCF_001725555.1 Thiobacillus sp. SCN 63-57
AGCATCGCCTTCACACGGCGGGGGTCACAGGTTCAAACCCTGTACTGCCCACCACCCGGACATCGAAACAAGGATCGGCATGTGCCGGTCCTTTTTCATTTCAGCATGGCTTCGGCAGAAAAGCATTGCTGCACCCGAAACCAGTCGGTATAGTGCGGGCTCCCGCACCCTGCCAATCGGTGCGCGGTTCCATTACCCGTGATCTCACGATCCCCTATTCGTCTGCCTCGATTGGTGTTGCCACAAGCGCAACAGGCCGTCGCAGGAAACCACATGACTACTGAAACAAGCTTTGCCAGCCTGGCGCTGGCCGAACCCATCTTGCGTGCCATTGCCGATGCCGGCTATACCACGCCCACCCCGATCCAGGCGCAGGCGATCCCGCAGGTGCTGGCAGGCGGCGATCTGCTCGCCGCCGCGCAGACCGGTACCGGCAAGACCGCCGGTTTCACCCTGCCGATCCTGCATCATCTGTCGACGCGTGCCGCGCAGGCACCCAAGCCGGGCCGGCCGCGCTGCCTGATCCTGGTGCCGACGCGCGAACTGGCCGCGCAAGTTGAGGAATCGGTCAAGACCTATGGCAAGTATCTGTCGCTCACTTCGATGGTGATGTTCGGCGGCGTCAACATCAATCCGCAGTTCAAGGCGCTGAAGTCGCGCGTGGACATCCTGGTGGCGACGCCGGGCCGCCTGCTCGATCACCTCGGGCAAAAGACGGTGGACCTGTCCGGCGTCGAAATCCTGGTGCTCGACGAAGCCGACCGCATGCTCGACATGGGTTTCATCCGCGACATCAAGAAAGTGCTTGCCGTGCTGCCTAAGCTGCGCCAGAACCTGCTGTTCTCGGCGACCTTCTCCGACGAGATCCGGACGCTGGCCAACGGGCTGTTGCACAACCCGAAGAGCGTCGAAGTCGCGCGCCGCAACACCACGGTCGAGATCATCGAGCAGTCGATGCACCGGGTGCCGCAGGCGCACAAGCGGGACTTGCTGGCGCATCTGATCAAGCGCCACGACTGGCAGCAGGTACTGGTGTTCACCCGCACCAAGCACGGCGCCAACAAGCTGGCCGAGAAGCTGATCAAGGACGGGATCACCGCCGCTGCGATCCACGGCAACAAGAGCCAGTCGGCGCGTACCAAGGCACTGGCAAGCTTCAAGGACGGCAGCGTACGCGTGCTGGTGGCCACCGACATCGCAGCACGCGGCATCGACATCGATCAACTGCCGCAGGTGGTGAATTTCGAGCTGCCTAACGTGCCGGAAGACTATGTGCACCGCATTGGTCGCACGGGCCGCGCCGGTACCACCGGCTCGGCATTGTCGCTGGTGGACGACGAGGAGATCGGCTACCTGCGCGATATCGAGAAGCTGATCAAGCGTTCGATCGTGCGTGTCGAGGTCGAGGGTTTCACGCCGCCGCCGAAATCCGAATTGATGTCAGACGAACGTCCCCCACGCCCGCCGCAAGGGCGCGGTGGCCAGCGCCAGGCGCAGAACGCCGGGCAGCGTCCGGGTCGGGGCGCCAGGCAGGCGCAACCGGGTAATCGCGGCGCGTCGGGCCGTGCATCACCCGGCGCGCCGGCAACGGGCAGCGCAAAACCCGCCACCCGGCCAGCGCCCAACCGGGCCGCACCGGATAATCAGTCGCAGCCGCGCAAACCGCGTCCGCAGGCCGCCCTGTTCTCGGCTAAACCCGGTTCGCGCGGGCATTGATCGGACTTGAGCGGCTTCGGCCGGGCTGGGACAATCGTCGCCATGGATACGCTCGCCAGCTACGACGAACTGCCCTACGACAGCCTGCCCCTGCCTGAAACCCAGCCGGATTTCCTGGCTGCGGTTGCGACGTTGCATGGCTTCGACGCACCCGACCCGACGCAGGCGCGCATCCTCGAACTTGGATGCGCTTCCGGCGGCAACCTGATTCCCCTGGCGTGGCGTTGGCCTGGGTCCGAATGCGTGGGCGTGGAATTGTCACGCGTGCAGGCGGAGGCGGGGGCCGATTTCATTCGTCATCTGGGACTGTCCAATATCCGCATCGTGCATGGCGACCTTGCCGCGCTGCCTGCCGATCTGGGCGAATTCGATTACATCATCGCGCATGGCGTGTTTTCCTGGGTGCCGCCGGCGATTCAGCGCGCATTGCTCGACGTGTGCCGACGTCATCTGACACCGTACGGTGTGGCCTATGTCAGTTTCAATGTCACGGCGGGCTGGGCTCGGCTGCGGCCCCTGCGCACGGCGCTGATCGAACGTACAGCGGCCGATATGCCCGCACCCGCGCGTGTTGCAGAAGCCCGGCGTGTTCTGGCCGAACTGGAGCTCGAATGGACCGATCCAGTTCTGCTGAAGGAAATTGCCTATCTGAAATCAGCCGCGCCATCGTATCTGTTCCATGAATATCTCACCGAATTCAATACGCCGACCCGGTTTTCCGAATTTTCCGCGCGGCTTGATGACCATGGCCTGCGCTACGTCGGCGAAGCCGGGCCGCGTCACGCAGTAGTCGAGCTCGAGGATGCCTGGGGCCTGATTCCCGAAAGTATGGCCGGCCGCTGGCTGGATGCCGAGGCAGCACTCGATGAGGCCCATGCCATCCGCTTCCGCCGCGCATTGATCGCGCGCGCCGATGCGCCGTGCGCCCGGCCGCCGCAGGCTGCCGCGCTGGCTGGACTGGCGTTCCACGCGGATCTGCGCAGCGATGATGAAATCGATCTCGAGACGGCGAGCGAACAGGCTTTCGTCAATCCGGCAGGTGGCGCGTACCTGGTCGCCCATCCTGCAATGAAGGCGGCGGCAATGATCCTGTCGGCCGCCTATCCCGCCGCGCTGGCCTATCCGGAATTGCTGGCGTCCACCCAACACGCGATGACCGACTATGACGCCGGGGACTTTGACGAGGCGGCTTTTCGGGATGCCTTGTTCCCCTTGGTTATGGCGCATGGCGTGACGCCCAGCGTGGATACGATGCCGTCCGCGACCGAACCGACCGATCGGCCCCGCGCACACGCCCTGGCGAGATTGCAGGCAACCTCATCCGGCTGGGCGGCGAGCGGCGTACGTCATGTGGCGTTGGAACTCGATGAGCCCGGCCGTATTCTGCTGGGTCTGCTGGATGGCAACCGCACGCTGCACGAACTCGCGGTCGTTTTTCGGGACGTGTTGGCCGATGCGGGATATGAGCAGACGCTGGAAACCGTCCAGGCAATGACACACCGGCTGGTGTGGCTGTTTGCGCGTCAGGGTTTGCTGACGGAATCGCCCCGGTCGCCCGGGCCGCAATGATTCAACGAGGCGCCTGCCAGCAGTTGTTGCCGACCTGGACGGTCATGGAGAGTTGTTCGCTGTTGGCGTACAGCACGTATTTGAGTCCCAGATAATCCGAGCCTTTGCGCCAGAACATCGCCAGCAGGTTCTTCTCGCCGCTGGCGACGACGCTGGTGTAGGGAATGACCTTGAGCGGATTGCCGTACAGGTTGGAGTAGTTCGACGCGATGGTGACAAAGTGGCGGAAATCCGGCTCGATTTCCTGGTCGAATGCCACCAGCTTGTCGTTGCAGAAGGTGAACAGGAAGCGGCGGCCGGTCGGGTTGCCAGGCAGATCGTAGGCAAACAGACCGTCGTTGCCGACCGGCATGGTCTGGTCGAAATTCCAGGTCTTGAGTGCCTGTTGGACTTCGCTGCGGCTCATGCCGTTCCTGAATTCACCGATCTCCCAGGCCTGGGCGGGCAGGCCGAACAGCAATCCGGCGAGCAGGCAGAAGGCTTTCGCGCTAATTGTCATGGCGTGCGAGCAGGAAACGGGATGGGCTGTAGCATACCGCAGCACGGATGCGTCACTTGCCGCTGACGGCACCAAAGACCTTCTTCAACAAGTCGCTGCCGGCCTGCAACGGATTGGCACGGATGGCGGCCTCCTTTTCCCCGATCAGGGTATAGAGCCGGTCGAGCGCCTGCTGGGTGACGTACTGTTCGACATTGGCCTGTTTCTTGTCGAGCAGATTGAATTGTGCCGCCATGCCGGCATACTGGTTGTACTGCTGGGCCAGGCCGACTTTGTCGGTGTTCGCCTTGACGATGGGCTCAAAGCGTTCGGCGAGCTTGGCCTCCGTTTTCCTGCGGAAGAAATCAGTGGCCGAGGTTTGGCCACCCGTGAGGATGCCCTTGGCATCTTCCAATGTCATCTCCTTCACCGCACCGACCAGCAGGGTCTTGGCCTCCGGTACGGCGGCTTCCGCTGCACGGTTCATCGACAGCACCAGTTCGTCCGCTTGCTTGCCCATGCCGAACATACGCATGGCTTTTTCGGCTTTCTGCAGACTGGGCGGAAGTGGGATTTTCAGCGCGGCGTTGCCGAAGAAGCCGTCTTTCTGGCCGAGCTGGGCGACGGCGGCGTCGGCACCGCGGGTCAGCGCTTCTTTCAATCCGGCGTTGATGTCGGCATTGGAGAGCGTATCGACGCCGCTGGCGGTTGGCTGGCTGGCGGGTTGGCCGACGACGCCTTTCAGCATCCCGTTCCAGTCGAAGGCATGGGCTGGCAAGGCCAGGGTCAGGCCGGCGGCCAGGATTATCCAGTGCTTCATGATGCGCCCCCCTTATCGGATCGGGTTACAGGACTTCCGCAGCATAGTCGGCCAGGCGCGAACGTTCACCCCGCTGCAGGGTGACATGGCCGTTGTGAGGCCAGCCCTTGAAATGGTCCACCACGTAGGTGAGGCCGGAACTGCCTTCGGTGAGGTAGGGCGTATCGATCTGGGAAATGTTGCCCAGGCACACCACCTTGGTACCTGGGCCGGCACGGGTGATCAGCGTCTTCATCTGCTTGGGCGTGAGGTTCTGCGCCTCGTCGATGATGAGAAATTTGTTGAGGAAGGTACGGCCGCGCATGAAGTTGAGCGACTTGACCTTGATGCGCGAACGGATCAGGTCCTGCGTGGCTGCGCGTCCCCATTCGCCGGCATCGTCGTCGCTCTTGTTCAGCACGTCGAGGTTGTCTTCCAGCGCGCCCATCCAGGGCGTCATCTTCTCCTCCTCGGTGCCGGGCAGGAAACCGATGTCTTCCCCGACCGGTACGGTGACGCGGGTCATGATGATTTCAGTGTAGGTTTTCTTGTCAAGCACCTGGGCCAGACCGGCGGCCAGCGTGAGCAAGGTCTTTCCGGTGCCGGCCTGGCCGAGCAGGGTGACGAAGTCGATCTCGGGATCCATCAGTACGTTGAGTGCAAAGTTCTGCTCGCGGTTACGCGAGGTGATACCCCAGACGTTGTTCTTTTGGTGGCTGAAGTCGCGCACCGTGACCATCTCGGCCTGTTTGCCTTCGACTTTCAGTACCTTCGCGTAGAGCGGGTTGGGACCTTCCTGAAAGACGAATTCGTTCGGTAGCAGGCTGGTGACCAGCGGCCCTTTGATGCGGTAATAGGTCTGGCCGTTGGATTGCCACGATTCCATGCCCTTGCCGTGCGTGTCCCAGAAATCGGCGGGCAGTTCGCGCAAACCGGCGTACAGCAGATCGGTATCTTCCAGCACCTTGTCGTTGAAGTAATCCTCGGCAGGAAGCCCCAGCGCACGCGCTTTGATGCGCATGTTGATGTCTTTCGACACCAGGATGACCTGGCGTTTGGGGTAATGGCGCGACAGGAACAGCACCACGCCGAGGATCTGGTTGTCGACCTTGCTAGTCGGCAGGCTCAGCGGGATGTCACCGGTGATCGCCTGGGTCTGCAGGAACAGCCGGCCGGTGGCGGCGTTATGGCTATGCGGTGCGAGCGGCACGCCTTCTTCGATGCTGTCGAGCTTGCTGACGATCTCGTCGAGAAAACGGCTGGCCTGGCGGGCGTTGCGCGATACCTCGTTCATGCCCTTCTTGTGCTGATCGAGTTCCTCCAGCGTGGCGATCGGCACATAGACGTCGTGTTCTTCAAAGCGGTACAGGCTGGTGGGGTCGTGCATCAGCACGTTGGTATCCAATACGAACAGCTTGGTCGGAGTGGCGGCTTTTCTCGGCATGTCGATTTCGTTGCTAAGGAGGACAGGAATGCATTCATCCTACCTCAAGCCGGAGCCTGCTTGTCCAGTCAAAAATTAAACGCAGGCCTCTGTCGGTCCGCGCGAATGGGATACCGTAATTCTCAGTAGAATGTTCGGCTCTCCAGCTCGGAACGACGGGAGGAACATGATGTGGAAACCCATCAGCGCAACGATGCCCATCCGATTCGGATGGGCATCCGGCCACTCTGTCATCGTGTTTTTGCTTGCCTGGCTGTGGTCGCAGCCGCTTTGCGCCGAGGTCACTGCGCACATTCTGTTGCAGGATTCGCCCCTTGCCGGGTTCCAGTACCATGCGGGCAGGGCGCTGTGGTCGCAGATGCGGGTGGGCGATGCGCTTGCCCTGGTGCGCGAACCAGACAATTCCCACGATACCAGGGCGGTGCGGGTGGAATGGCAGGGCCACATGATTGGTTATGTGCCACGCCGCGAAAATGCAGATGTGGCGCGCCTGCTCGACCGCGGGCAGAAGCTTGCCGCACGCATTGTTCGCTTGTCCGATGTGCGCGATCCCTGGTCGCGGGTGCGCTTCGAAATATTGATCCCCATGCAACCAGGCGAGCAAAGGGCACCGTGAAACATCCGATTGTCTGCAGCAACCGGTAAAATCGCACGGATGAAATTGCTTGTTCTCGATACCTCCACCGAATGGTGTTCGGCTGCGCTGTGGCTGGACGGCCGCATCCAGGCGCGCCGGGTCCTGGCCGAACAGCGGCACAGCAGCCTGTTGTTGCCGATGGTGGACGACCTTCTGCGCGAATCGGCGGTGACCCTGCGTCAGCTCGACGGCATTGCCTACGGCGCCGGCCCCGGCTCATTTACCGGCCTCAGGATCGCCTGTGCGGTGACGCAGGGGCTGGCATTGGGTGCCGACCTGCCGGTGGCCGGTGTGTCCACGCTGGAATCGATCGCCGAGCAGACGGATGCGGAGCGGATAGTGACCGTGCTCGATGCGCGCATGGCCGAGGTCTACTGGGCGGCCTACCGGAGAGATGGCGTCGACTGGCACACGGTGAGCGAGCCGCAGCTGGCGCTGCCCGAATCGGTGGCGGTGCCGGAAGAGGGCGACTGGGTCGGCGCCGGCAATGGCTTTGTCGCATTGGGCAACGTGTTGCGTCCGCGTCTGGCCGCGCGGCTGGCGCGCATCGACGACACGCTGATGCCCGATGCCGCCGCGATGGCGCCGCTCGCTGCCCGTGCATTCGAGCGTGGCGAAGGTCAGGATGCGGCGCTGGCCGCACCGATTTATCTGCGCGACAAAGTGGCGCTGACGGTAGATGAGCGTCGTGCGAGGCGCTCTGCATGAGTGCCGTCTTCGAAATCGCGCACCACCTGCGGCCGATGACCGAGGCCGATCTGCCACGCATCCACCGGATCGAGCTTGCAAGCTACGAGTATCCATGGAGCCCGGGCAATTTCGCCGACTCGCTGAGCGCGGGCTACAGCATGTGGGTGCGCGAGGCTGAGGGCGAAATCATCGGCTACTACGCATTGATGGTTGCAGCGGGTGAGGCCCATCTGCTCAACTTGACCATCGCCCCGATCTGGCGCCGGCATGGTCTCGGCCGCGACCTGCTCGAGCACTGCCTGGCGCGTGCCTGCGATCACAAGGCCACAAGCCTGTTTCTCGAGGTGCGAACCTCCAATGCCGCCGCCATCGCGCTTTACCATGGCAGCGGTTTCGTCGATCTGGCCGTGCGCCGGGGCTACTATCCAGCCCGCAACGGCCGCGAGGATGCGCTCATCATGAAGAAGGACCTGGCATGCTGAGCCGTGACGACGTGTTCAGCGAACTGGGCATCGGCCCCGCCTGGCGGTTGCGCGAGACATCGGCCACCCCCGCCATTGCACGTCCTTCAAGTACCTACACCTGGGACCAGCTGGCCGAGGCCGTCGCACATTGCACTGCCTGCAAGCTTTCCGCCACGCGCACACAGGGCGTATTGGGCGTCGGCGACCGCAACGCGGACTGGCTGATCATCGGCGAAGCGCCCGGTGCAGATGAAGACCGGATAGGCGAACCGTTTGTCGGTCAGGCGGGCAAGCTGCTCGACGCCATGCTGGCCTCGATCGGCCTTCGGCGCGGCGACAACGTCTACATCGCCAACGTGCTGAAGTCCCGCCCGCCCGGCAACCGCAACCCCGAACCGGACGAAGTCGCTGCGTGTCGCCCCTATCTGCTGGCGCAGATCGAACTCATTCAGCCCAAGCTCATCCTGGCACTGGGACGCTTCGCTGCACAAAGCCTGCTCGACACCGACGAAGCCATCAGCCGCCTGCGCGGCCGCGTGCACCGGTTCCAAAATGTGCCGCTGGTGGTGACCTATCATCCAGCCTATCTACTGCGCAACCTGCCCGACAAGGCGCGTGCATGGGAAGATTTGTGCCTGGCGCGGCGCACCATGCGGGCCTTCGCCGTAGCTTAACCACTCACCGTTTACCGCTCACTACGTCACCCACAATGAAACTTCTGCATTCCGCACTGCGTTTTCGCGTCAATTACTTTTCCGATCTGGGCCGCCATCAGGTGGTGGTATGGATGCCGGGCGACACCCCGCCGGTCGACGCCCAGGTCGACGTCGGCCCGAAGATCGAGCACGAGGTGCCGAAAGAGGTGTTCCGCAGCGATATTGCACCGCTGAAATTCGGGCGCTTCTATCCGTCCCAGCTGCTGCATGCCGACGATGCCCCGGGCCCGATGTTCCGCGTGATGAAGCTCAACGCGTCCAGTTTCGTCGCCAACTTCAGCCATCCGCTGCAGGGCCGCATTTTCAGCATCGACAGCGGCAAGAGCGATGTCTCGACCGAGCCCGTCGGCAAGGTCGGACAACTGCTCGAATGGAGCGGCATGGAAACGCAGATGCAGACGCCGACCGATTTCGAGGGCTCCGACTCATTCGGCCGCGAGGACGAGTTCCCCGACACCGAGTTCTACACCGTCGCCCGCAAGGTCACCCACGTCGATGCCGTGTGCGCGCGCCGCATCCAGGCGCTGTACCGTACCGTGCTGCCGGAGAATGCGCGGGTGCTCAACCTGATGGCGGGCTGGCGCTCGCACCTGCCGGATACCGTGCAGTCCGCTGTGGGGCTGGGCCTCAATGCCGAGGAGCTCGACGACAACCCGCAGCTTGCCGAGCGCATCGTCAAGGACATCAACGCCGATCCGACGCTGCCTTTCCCCGATGCCAGCTTCGACGCCGTGGTGTGCACGGTGTCGTTCGAATATCTGACGCAACCGCACAGGATCGTCGCCGAGGCCAAACGGGTGCTCAAGCCGGGCGGCATGTTCGTGGTGACGCTGTCACACCGTTATTTCCCGCCCAAGGTGATCAGACTGTGGACGCAGCTGCATCCGATGGAGCGCATGGCCTGGGTCGGCACGTTGATCAAGCAGGCCGGCTTCAAGAAAGTGGAAACCTACGTCGAGCGCGGCCTCAAGCGCCCTAGGGACGACCGCTACGCCGACAAGCTCACCGAATCCGACCCGCTGTTTGCCACGTGGGGCGTGGCGTAGACTTCAACCATCACAATCTGCCAACCTGGGAGACGACAATGTTCAAATGGCTGAATGCATTCAAATGGGTGGCCGCGGGGTGCATGGCGCTGGCCCTGTCAGGCTGCGGCTACAACACGCTGCAAAGTTCCGACGAGGAAATCAAGGCCACCTGGGCCGAGGTGCTGAACCAGTACCAGCGCCGTGCCGACCTGGTGCCGAACCTGGTCAACGTGGTGAAAGGTTACGCGTCGCACGAGAAGGACGTGTTTATCAGCGTCACCGAGGCCCGCGCCCGGGTCGGGTCGATCCAGGCGACGCCCGACCTGATCAACGACGAAGCCGCCTTCCAGAAGTTCGTCGCGGCGCAGGGCGAACTCACCGGCGCGCTCTCGCGCCTGCTGCTGGTCGCCGAGAACTATCCGCAACTGAAGGCGGACGGTTTGTTTCGCGACCTGCAGGCACAGCTCGAAGGCACCGAAAACCGCATCACGGTCGCGCGCAATCGTTACATCGCTGCCGTGAAGACCTATAACGTCACGGTGCGCTCCTTCCCGTCCAACCTGACCGCGATGATGTTCGGCTACAAGACCAAGCCGAGCTTCACGGTGGAAAACGAAAAAGCCATCGCCGTGCCGCCCAAGGTCGACTTCGGGTCGCCTGCTCCGGCCGCACCTGCAGGCGGCAACTGATCCCGGCATGATCAGGCTGCTCCGGACGCGTTTCGCGTTCGGTTTTCTGATTGCGATGCTGGCGCTGTCCGCCTGGGCACAGGTGGCGGTGCCTGAGCTGTCACGCCGCGTGACAGACCAGACTGCCACGCTCAGCGCCGATCAGGTTGCCGCGCTTGAAAGCAAGTTGGCCGCGTTCGAGGCGAAAAAGGGCAGCCAGATCGCGGTGCTGATCGTGCCCACGACGCAGCCGGAAGATATTGCCCAGTTCGGCATTCGCGTGGCCGATCAATGGAAGATTGGCCGCAAGAAAGTTGACGACGGGGTGATCCTGATTGTTGCCAAGGACGACCGAACATTGCGGCTGGAAGTCGGCTATGGGCTCGAAGGTGCGATCCCCGACGCGATCGCCAAGCGTGTGATTGCCGAAATCATCACCCCCTATTTCAAGGCGGGTGATTTCTATGGCGGCATCGATGCAGGCGTGCAGCAGGTCATGCAGCTGATCGAAGGCGAACCCTTGCCGCCGCCCAGCGCATCCAGCCAGGGCGAGGGAGATGGCGCATTCGTCATGCTGATCGTCGGCGGCATGGTCGTGGGCTGGCTGCTCGCCACCTTGATGAGCCGCCCGGCAGCGGGCGGTATCGCCGCACTGGGCAGCGGCGTGGCCGGTGCCTTCCTGCTGGGGTTGACTCCCTTGCTGCTATTCATTGTCGTGTTCGTATTTGCCGGCGTGGCCACGGGATTCCGCCGCGGCGGGGGCTGGTCGAGCGGCGGCGGTGGATGGGGCGGTGGCGGGTTTGGCGGAGGCTCGTGGGGCGGGGGCGGCGGCGGTTTCGGCGGGGGAGGCGCATCAGGCTCATGGTGAATGTCAAACGCTGGCTCAGGCATCTGTTCATGCCACCGTGGGCGTGGCGGCGCGTGTTCCCTCGCGCCACACTCGATGCGATCGAAGGAGCGATCCGGGAATCGGAAACACGTCATGGCGGTGAAATCCGTTTCGCCATCGAGAACAGTCTGCCTGCTTCCTGGGTCTGGCGTGGCATGACGGGACGCAAGCGTGCGCTCGAGGTGTTTTCCTTCCTGCGCGTGTGGGATACCGAACATAACAGCGGCGTGCTGGTGTATCTGCTGCTGGCCGACCGCGACATCGAAATCATTGCCGACCGCGGCATTGCCGCGCGTGTCGACTCGTCAGCCTGGGGCGTGGTGGCCCAGGCCATGGAAATGGATTTCAGGCGGGGCGAATTCGAGCATGGCGTGTTGGAAGGCATCCGGCAGATCAGCACGCTGTTGGCTGCACATTTTCCGCCCGGGAAACATAATCCGGACGAATTGCCGGACCGGCCCGTGATTGTGCCCAGTGGATACAAGTGAGGAGACGAGATGCAGGCGTACGCAGTGTGGTGGATTCTGGCGGCTGTACTGGTGGGGGTGGAGCTCGCCAGCGGCACGTTCTATCTGCTGGTCTATGGGATGGCCGCTGCAGTGGCCGGCGTGGCGGCCTGGCTGGGCGCCGGCATGGTGGCGCAGTTGCTGACGGCTGCGGTGATCGGTGCGGTCGGTACCCTGATGTTGCGCCGATGGAAACGCAACACCGACCGTCCGGAGTTCAGCGTGCAGGACATGGATATCGGCAAGACTGTCCAGATCGAGTCCTGGCAAGGGGATCGCGGCCAGGTCAAATATCGTGGCGCCGTATGGGATGCCGAAGCGGAGCCGGCTGGCGTGGACCGCACGCGCCCGTTGGTCATTCGCGCAATCAAGGGCAACACGCTGGTTCTAGGTAATTAATCGGGAGAACAATTCATGGATGCTGTCGCGCTGGTCATCGTCATCGTCATTGCCATCGTCGTCGCCAAGGGCGTGCGCGTGGTTCCGCAGCAGAACGCCTGGGTGGTCGAGCGCCTCGGCAAGTTCCACGCGGTGCTGGTGCCGGGCCTCAATCTGGTGATCCCGTTCATCGACACGGTCGCCTACAAGCACTCGCTCAAGGAAATCCCGCTCGACGTGCCGAGCCAGGTCTGCATCACGCGCGACAACACCCAGCTTGCGGTCGACGGCATCCTGTACTTCCAGGTGACCGACCCGAAGATGGCGTCCTACGGATCGAGCGACTATATCTCGGCCATTTCGCAGCTGGCGCAGACGACGCTGCGTTCCCTGATCGGCCGTATGGAGATGGACCGCACGTTCGAGGAGCGCGAGGAGATCAACCGCGGCGTGGTGATGGCGTTGAACGAGGCTTCGACCAACTGGGGCGTCAAGGTGTTGCGCTACGAAATCAAGGATCTGACACCGCCGAAGGACATCCTTCACGCCATGCAGCGGCAGATCACCGCCGAGCGCGAGAAGCGTGCGCTGATTGCCTCGTCGGAAGGCCGCATGCAGGAGCAGATCAACATTGCCACCGGCGAGCGCGAAGCCGCGATTCAGCAATCCGAAGGCGACAAGCAGGCCGCCATCAACGTTGCCATGGGCGAGGCCGAGGCGATCAAGGCGATCGCGGTCGCCAATGCCGAGGCGATCGCCCGTGTGGCGCGCGCGATTGAAATGCCGGGTGGCATCCAGGCGGTGAATCTCAAGGTCGCCGAGAAATACGTCGAAGCCTTTTCCGGGCTGGCCAAAACCGGCAACACCTTGATCGTGCCGTCCAATATGGCCGACCTCAGTTCACTGATTGCAGGCGCGATGAGCGTGGTGAAATCGCAGACTCCGGAACGTGTCAACCAGGCCTGACCTGGCCGTCAGTGCACGACGTCGTTGCGATGGCGCAGCCAGACCGTCGCCATCACTGTGCTGATGAACAGGCCGAATACCAGGACGATGGTGTGGATGTGCCAGTCGGCACGCACCATCAGGGCGTAGGCGCCGGTCAGCAGCAGGATGCTGATGTTCTCGTTGAAATTCTGCTGGGCGATGGAGTGGCCGGCTCCCATCAACAGGTGTCCGCGGTGTTGCAGCAGGGCGTTCATCGGCACCACGAAATAGCCTGCCAGCACGCCCGCCAGCGTGAGCAGGAGCACGGCAGGGATCAGACTTTCCACCCAGATCAGGGCGATCGGCACGAAGCCGAGGAGGATGCCGGCCGGCAGTACGCTGATGGCGCGCTGCAGGCGGACGAACTTTCCGGCGAGAATCGAGCCGATGGCGATACCGAATGCGGAGGCGGCGGTGAGCTGGGTGGCCTGGTCCAGGCCGTATTTCAGGTTGAGCGCGGCCCAGGCGATGATGAGCAGGCGCAGTGTGGCGCCGACGCCCCAGAACAGGGTGGTGACGGCGAGCGACACCTGGCCGAGGGGGTCGCGCCATAGAAGCAGGAAGCTGTGCCCGAAGTCATGCAGGATATACAGCGGCGAACGATTGGGCAGTTTGTGGTCGATCGGCAGTCGCGGGATGAACAGGTTGATGAACGCGGCGCCGAGGTAGAGCCCGGTGATGACGACAATGGCAAATTTGGGCGCGATGACGGTCGCGGAGAGCCCGGCGGTCGCCAGGATGCGCTCGGCAAGATGCGGATTGATGAGCGCGCCGCCAATGATGGCGCCGAGCACGATGGCGGCGACGGTGGTCCCTTCCATCCAGCTGTTGGCGACGACGAGTTTCTCGCTGGGCAACAATTCGGTGAGGATGCCGTACTTGGCCGGCGAATACATGGCGGCACCGATGCCGACAATGGCATAGGCCAGCAAGGGATGCAGTCCGGCCAGCATGGTCAGGCAGCCCGCAAATTTGAGCGTGTTGGCGATGAGCATGACGCGTCCCTTGGGGAGGGCGTCGGCGAACGGGCCAACCAACGGGGCCAGCACGATATAGGCGATGACGAAAACCGTCTGCAGCAGCGGCGAATACCATTCGGGCGCAGAGGAGAAAACCAGCAGACCGATCGCTGCGAACAGCAGGGCGTTGTCGGCCAAAGCAGACAGGAACTGCGCAAGCAGGATGGTGTAGAACGCGCGATTCAAGTGGCGTGGCCTGGATTACGATCGGCGCAACGCCATGCTGGCCCGAAGGGAGGGGGCGCAGGAAAAATCAATTGTTACAACAGCTTGGTTATGGGATGGTTTCAACACGGACGGGTTTGTGGTTGAATAAAAATCTTTTCTGACCCAAGGACGGGATTTAATGGCCGACCGCAGACTACAAGTATTCTACACCGTCGCCAAGCAGCTCAGCTTTACCAAGGCCGCCGATATTCTGTACATGACACAGCCTGCGGTGACCTTCCAGGTCAAGCAGTTGGAAGAACATTTCAATACCCGCTTGTTCGAGCGCAGCCATGGGAAGATCTCGCTGACCCCGGCGGGCGATCTGGTGTTGGGATATGCCGAGCGCATTCTGGCCTTGACTGGCGAGATGGAAGCGCGTGTGGGCGAACTGACTGGACAGGTGACCGGGCCCCTGATGATCGGCGCCTCGACCACCATTGCCGAATACCAGTTGCCGCGCATCCTGGGCGAATTCAAGGAGCGTTTCCCGCAGGTTCAGGCGCGCCTCACGGTGGCCAATTCGGAAACGGTGGCAGCGAAAGTGGCCGATCATTCGCTCGATGTCGGACTGATCGAAGCGCCTTCCCACAATCCCAACCTGACCACGCTGGCGTGCTGCGAAGACGAGCTGGTGATGATCTGTTCGCCGCATCATGCGCTGGCCTCGCGTTCGAGCGTGAACGCGCACGACATCTCCGAACAGCCTTACGTGTCGCGCGAACATGGTTCGGGCACGCGTGAAGTGGTGGATGACTTCTTCAAGGACAATGGCGTCAACCCGGACGATTTGCATATCGAAATGGAATTGGGCAGCCGCGAGGCGATCAAGGGGGCGGTTGAGGCCAATCTCGGCGTGGCCATCATGTCGGCATCCACCGTCACCAAGGAAATCCAGCTCGGTACGCTCGCCGCGATTCCCTTGAAGCCCAGGCTGACGCGCGAACTTTCCATGGTGTATGCGCCGGAAAAATTCCGCAGCAAGCTACTCGACGCCTTCATCAGCTTCGTCGAGAACAAGTTTCAGCAATGCAATGTCGATGTCATTCCGATGAAACGGCCGGTCAAGGGGCGCAACCGCTGATGCGCGACAGCAAGCGTCTCGTGTCGCTATTCCGTTCGCTGTCGGAATCGCGGCAGCAGGCCTTGCTGGATTACGCGGAGTTCCTGGCGGGCAAGGAAGGGGCCGAAACCGCCAGCGCACCCCCAGCGGAGCCGCTTCCGATTCCACGGCCCGAGCAGGAAAACGTGGTCAAGGCAATCCAGCGCCTGATGCAGACCTACCCGATGCTGGAGCGCAATCAGATATTTCATGAAGCCTCGGCACAGATGACGCGTCATCTGGTGCACGGCGTGGCGGCCGTCGAGGCGATCGATGAACTGGAACGGATTTTTGCGCGCCAGTATCAACAGCATCTCGATGCCTTGAAGAAAGACCCGCAGCCGTCCTGAGCTTACGCCGCTTTTAGTCGGGTAGCAGGCTTCCACATTGCCAGCAACTCAGGAAGTTGCCGGGGTTGTGCTCGCCGCAATGCGGACAAATCTTTTCCGCACCGGGCTTCACGTTCAGGAAATCCACCAATACCTCGCGCGCCAGGCATTCTCGGGTGTCGTCCTCGACCCACACTTCGGGTTGCGCCTGCAGGAAGGGAACCTCGCCCAGCGCGCCCGCGGCATTGGCATTGAAAATATGGCTGACGATGCCGAGGCTGGACAGCGCGTCGACGACCAGTTGGGCATCAAGCAGAGTCGGGGCGATGTGGACCCGTTTCATCGACGGGCGAATAGAGGGTTACGCCTTGCGGCGGACACGCACGATCAGATCGATGCCTTCGGTCACCATGCCGGGCGGCAAGGGCGGCAGGCCGGAAATCTGGACATGGGCGGCATCGATGTCGGACAGCTTGCCGGTATCGACTTCGTAGAGGTGGTGGTGCGGACCGGTATTAGGGTCGAAAAACACCTTGCTGGGATCGACGATGACTTCGCGTACCAGGCCTTTTTCCAGGAACAGCTTGAGCGTGTTGTAGACCGTGGCCTTGGAGGTCTCGGAGTGGCGGGTGTTGACGATCGCCATCACCTGATCGGCCGAGAGGACAGTGCGTGCGCAATCTCGATCCGCTGGTGGGTCGGATTGATGTCGTGGCTGCGCAAAAGGCCGGCCATGTTGTCGCGCGTGTAATGCATGCGCCTTATGATAAACACCAATCTGGACTTTGTCTAATTTCCGGAATGGGTATGAGTGCCATCGGGAAAAGCCCGTGCGAGCGCGGTGAAGCGTCAAAAACCGGTACAATTCCAGCCAGTCTTTCGCCTTTATTCTTTGTGAAGCAGGAATCCTGTGGTTACCCTCGCCCGCCTCGACAGCACAGCGCCTGATTTTCAGGCGCGTCTTGCCCGCCTGTTGCAATTCGACGATGCGGCCGACGCCGCCATCGAGCAGACGGTTACCACCATTCTGCTCGACGTGAAAACACGGGGTGATGCGGCTGTACTCGAATATACCGAACGCTTCGACCGCCTGCCGGCGGCCTCGGTCGCCAGCCTTGAGTTGAATACTGCGCAATTGCAGGCCGCACTCGCAGCCCTGCCGGCCGACACGCGCCAGGCGCTGGAGGCTGCAGCGGATCGCGTACGTCGCTATCACGAGAAGCAGATCCAGGGTTCGTGGACCTATACCGAGGACGATGGCACCGTATTGGGACAGAAAGTCACGCCGCTGGACCGCGTCGGGCTGTATGTCCCTGGCGGCAAGGCGGCGTATCCGTCGTCGGTGCTGATGAACGCGATTCCGGCCAAGGTGGCAGGCGTCGGCGAGCTCATCATGGTGGTGCCGACCCCGGGCGGCGAGCAGAATCCGCTGGTGCTGGCCGCCGCCGCGATCGCCGGGGTGGACCGCGTGTTCACCCTCGGTGGCGCGCAGGCGGTGGCAGCGCTGGCCTATGGCACCGAGACCGTGCCGCAGGTCGACAAAATCGTCGGCCCCGGCAATGCCTACGTGGCAGCAGCCAAGCGTCGGGTGTTCGGCACGGTGGGGATCGACATGATCGCCGGTCCATCCGAGATCCTCGTCATCGCCGATGGCAACACGCCGCCGGAATGGGTGGCGATGGATCTGTTTTCGCAGGCCGAGCACGACGAAATGGCACAGTCGATCCTGCTGTCGCCGGATGCGGACTACCTCGATGCGGTGGCGACCGCAATCAACCAATTGATTGAAGAAATGCCGCGTAGCGAAGTGATCCGCACCTCGCTCACCAACCGCGGGGCGCTGATCAAGACGCGCGACCTCGACGACGCGGTGGCGATTTCGAACACGATCGCGCCGGAACACCTGGAGCTCTCGGTGGCTGATCCCGATGCGCTGCTGCCCAAGCTGCGCCATGCCGGTGCGATCTTCATGGGCCGGAACACCTGCGAGGCGCTGGGCGATTACTGCGCCGGGCCGAACCATGTGCTACCGACCTCGCGCACGGCACGCTTCTCGTCGCCGCTGGGCGTGTACGACTTCCAGAAGCGCAGCAGTCTGATCCATGTGTCGCAGGCCGGCGCACAGACGCTGGGGCAGATCGCTGCCACGTTGGCCTACGGCGAAGGCCTGCAGGCGCACGCGCGCTCGGCCGAATATCGCCTGACACATAAATGAGCCTGCTGTTTCCATGAGTCGTTATTGGAGCGCCGTGGTACACGGCCTGACGCCCTATGTGCCGGGCGAGCAGCCCAAGCTGGCCAATCTGGTCAAGCTCAACACCAACGAGAATCCCTACGGGCCCAGCCCGAAAGTGCTCGACGCTGTGCGCGCGGAAGCGGCCGACACGCTACGCCTCTATCCTGACCCCGGCTCGGACCGGCTTCGAGCCGGCATCGCGGCGTATCACGGCGTGGCGGCCGACCAGGTGTTCGTCGGCAACGGCTCCGACGAGGTGCTGGCGCATGCGTTCATGGCACTGCTGAAGCATGGCCAGCCGATCCTGTTTCCCGACATCAGCTATAGCTTCTACCCTGTGTATTGCGGGTTGTACGAAATCGACTATCGAACAATCCCACTGACGGACACGTTCGAGATCAGGATCGACGATTATCTCGCGCCCAACGGCGGGGTGATTTTCCCCAATCCCAATGCGCCGACCGGGCGCCTGCTTGCATTGGGCGAGATCGAGCGTCTGCTGACGGGCAATCCGGACTCGGTGGTGGTAATCGACGAAGCCTACATCGATTTCGGTGGCGAATCGGCAGTGAGACTGGTGGCCCGTTATCCGCAGTTGCTGGTCGTCCGTACCCTGTCCAAATCGCATGCCCTGGCGGGTCTACGCGTCGGCTATGCCATCGGCCAGGCGCATCTGATCGAGGCGCTCAACCGGGTGAAAGACAGCTTCAATTCCTATCCGCTCGATCGCTTCGCCCAGGCAGGGGCTTTGGCTTCGATGGAAGACTATGCCTATTTCGAGTCCATTTGCGCCAAAGTGGTGGCGACGCGCACCCGGCTGGTGGCCGGTATGGAAGCCCTGGGCTTCCAGGTGCTGCCCTCGGCCGCCAACTTCATCTTCGCTCGCCATTCGGCCCAAGACGGCGCTGTATTGGCTGCTGCACTGCGCGAGCGCAGCATCATCGTGCGGCATTTCCGGAATCCAGCCCGCATTGCGCCGTTTTTACGCATCACGGTCGGCACCGATTCACAATGCGACGCACTGCTTGCCGCGTTGAAAGCCATTGCGAACTGCTAGAATTCTTCTACAGCCTTATTTTTCGACGCCATGCGCACCGCACAAGTCACTCGCAATACCCTCGAAACCCAGATCGCGGTCAGTCTCAATCTCGACGGTACGGGCGTATCCAAACTCGATACCGGGGTGCCGTTTCTCGATCACATGCTCGATCAGATCGCGCGCCATGGCCTGATCGACCTGGATATCCAGGCCAAGGGCGACCTGCACATCGATGCCCACCACACGGTGGAAGATACGGGCATCACGCTGGGGCAGGCATTCGCCCAGGCGCTTGGCGACAAGAAGGGCATCCGCCGCTACGGCCATGCCTACGTGCCGCTGGATGAAGCGCTCTCGCGCGTGGTGATCGACCTGTCCGGTCGGCCGGGCTTGGAATACCACGTCGATTACACCCGTGCGCGCATCGGCGAATTCGACGTCGATCTGTTTCTCGAGTTCTTCCGCGGCTTCATCAACCATGCGGGTGTGACGCTGCATATCGACAACCTGCGTGGCATCAACGCGCACCACCAGGCCGAGACGATCTTCAAGGCCTTCGGCCGTGCGCTGCGGATGGCGGTGGAAGCCGACGCACGCATGGGCGACGTGCTGCCCTCGACGAAAGGTGCACTATGATCGCAACGCGCATCCTGGAGGCGGGGCAGTGAGCGTCGATATCGCCGTCATCGACTATGGCATGGGCAACCTGCGTTCGGTGTCCAAGGCCATCGAGCACGTCGCGCCGTCGGCCAGCGTGGTGGTGACGTCCGATCCGGCGGTGATTGCGGCTGCCGGACGCGTGGTGTTTCCGGGACAGGGCGCGGCGCCCGACTGCATGCGTGAGATCGATGCGCGCGGACTGCGCCAGGCGATCGTCGACGCCGCCCGCAGCAAACCCTTTCTGGGCATCTGCATGGGGATGCAGGTGCTGTTCGAGCATAGCGAGGAAGGCGATACCGCCTGTCTCGGCATCCTGCCGGGCACGGTGCAGCGATTCCCGCACGAGGCGATGCACGACGCTGCGGGCAACAAGCTCAAGGTGCCGCACATGGGCTGGAACAACGTCCATCAGGCGATGCCGCATCCCTTGTGGGTGGGGATCGAGGAGGGCGCGCGTTTCTATTTCGTCCATAGCTATTTTGTGCAGCCGACCGCGCCCGACGTGATCGCTGGATTCTCGCACTATCCGTTTCCGTTTACCTGCGCGGTGGCGACAGCGAACATCTTTGCAGTCCAGTTTCATCCGGAAAAAAGCCAGAATGATGGTTTGACGCTACTGGGCAATTTTGTAACCTGGAATCCGGGCGAACGCGATACCGCCTGCGATATGTCCGGCGCGGCCTGCGCCTAATTTTCTCCTGTACGACCCTGCTGATCAGCCATGTTAATTATTCCTGCGATCGACCTTAAAGACGGCCACTGCGTGCGCCTGGAACAAGGCGAAATGGACAAGGCCACCGTGTTTTCCGAAGATCCGGCTGCCACGGCACGCCACTGGAAAGAACTGGGTGCGCGGCGCCTGCATCTGGTCGACCTGAACGGTGCATTTGCCGGCAAGCCAGTCAACGATGTGGCGATTCGCTCGATCGTCGATGCGGTAGGCGACGAGATGCCGGTGCAGCTCGGTGGCGGCATTCGCGACCTCGCCACCATCGAACGCTATCTCGACGATGGCGTGCGCTACGTCATCATCGGTACTGCCGCGGTGAAAAATCCTGGTTTCCTGCACGAGGCCTGTGATGCTTTCCCGGGGCACGTGATGGTCGGGCTGGATGCCAAGGATGGCAAGATTGCCGTCGAAGGCTGGTCCAAGATCACCGGCCACGATGTGATCGATCTGGCCAAGCGCTTCGAGGGGTATGGTGTCGAGGCCGTCATCTATACCGATATTGGTCGTGACGGCATGCTCACGGGCGTGAACGTGGACGCCACCCAGCGACTGGCGCAGGCGCTGTCGATCCCGGTCATTGCCAGCGGTGGCGTGACCAATCTCGACGATGTCAGGGCACTGTCTACGGTGGCCAAGGACGGCATCATCGGCGCGATCACCGGTCGTGCGATCTACCAGGGTACGCTCGACTTCGCCGAGGCACAGAAGCTCGCCGACGAGCTGGCCGGTGGTGTGTTCGGGGTCTGATTCGACAGGATAACCATGCTGGCAAAGCGCATCATCCCCTGTCTCGACGTCACCAACGGCCGCGTGGTCAAGGGCGTCAATTTCGTCGAACTGAAGGATGCCGGGGACCCCGTCGAAATCGCGCGTCGCTACAACGAAGCGGGCGCCGACGAGTTGACCTTTCTCGACATCACCGCATCGTCCGACAATCGTGACCTGATCCTCCACATCATCGAAGCCGTGGCTTCGGAGGTGTTCATTCCGTTGACGGTCGGCGGCGGCGTGCGTGTGGTCGGGGATGTCCAGCGTCTGCTCAATGCCGGCGCGGACAAGGTCAGCATCAATACCTCTGCGGTCACCAATCCGCAACTGGTAAAGGATGCGGCCGATCGTTATGGCAGCCAGTGCATCGTGGTGGCGATCGACGCCAAGCGAGCCGGTGATCACTGGGAGGTTTTCACCCACGGCGGCCGTACGGCAACCGGGCTGGATGCGGTCGAGTGGGCGAAAAAAATGGAAAATCTGGGTGCTGGCGAACTGCTGCTCACCTCGATGGATCGCGACGGTACCAAAAGCGGTTTCGACCTGGAACTGACCCGAGCGATTTCCGACGCGGTCGACATTCCCATCATCGCGAGCGGGGGGGTCGGCACGCTGCAACATCTCGTCGACGGGGTGAAGGAGGGCCGGGCCGATGCGGTGCTGGCGGCGAGCATCTTCCACTTCGGCGAATACGGGGTAGATGAGGCGAAGCGCTACATGAAACAGCACGGAATCGAGGTGCGCCTGTGAGCGACTGGCTCGATGCCGTCAAATGGGATGCGCATGGGCTCGTCCCGGCGATCGCTCAGGATGCCGCCAGTGGAGAAATCCTCATGGTGGCGTGGATGAACCGCGAGGCTCTCGAAGAAACGGCACGCACGTTGCGCGGGGTGTACTGGTCGCGCTCGCGCAACAAACTGTGGCGCAAGGGCGAAGAATCCGGCCATGTGCAGAACGTCAGTGAAATCCGCCTCGATTGCGACAATGATGTGGTGTTGCTCAAAATCGAACAACTGGGCGGCATCGCCTGTCATACCGGGCGCCGCTCGTGTTTTTTCCAGAAGCTGGACAATGGCCACTGGGTGACGACTGCCCCGGTGCTGAAGAATCCCGACGAGATCTACCGCAAATGAGCGATATCCTCGACCGCCTGGCCGATACGCTGGAAGCGCGCAAGCAGGCGTCGCCCGACAGTTCCTACGTTGCCAAACTCTACGCCAAGGGTACGGATGCCATCCTGAAGAAAATCGGCGAGGAAGCGACCGAGACTGTGATGGCGGCGAAAGACGGCCAGGCCGAAAAGATCATCTACGAAGTCGCCGATTTGTGGTTTCATACCCTGGTGCTGCTGGCATACAAGGGATTGAAGCCGGCGGATGTGCTGAATGAACTGGCGCGCCGAGAAGGCTTGTCCGGGCTGACCGAAAAAGCGAATCGACATGAGTGACTGCATTTTCTGCAAAATCGCGGCCGGACAATTGCCAAGCGGGAAAGTCTATGAAGACGACGATGTCCTGGCTTTCCATGACATCCATCCGTTTGCACGGGTACATTTCCTGATCATTCCGAAAGCGCACGTCGCGACGCTGTCCGACTGCTTGCCCGAGCATCAGGCACTTTTGGGGAAGATGTTGTTGCTGGCGCCGCGCCTGGCCAAGGAACAGGGGCTCGACACGGGCTTCAAGACACTGATCAACACCGGCCGCGGCGGTGGCCAGGAAGTGTTCCACATCCATGTTCACGTATTTGGCGGGGGTGATCCCGTCAGGAAAAGTTAAATTTAAAGGAGACATTCCATGGGCGGCTTTAGCATTTGGCACTGGTTGATCGTTTTGGTAATCGTGCTGCTGATTTTTGGTACCAAGAAACTGCGTAATATCGGCAGCGATCTGGGAGGGGCGGTCAAAGGGTTCAAGGAAGGGATGAAGGAAGATGCACCCAAATTGAGCGACAAGGATGAGACCGGACATACCATCGATGCCGAAGTGAAAGACAAGCATCATTCCTGAGTGTGTGGCATGGCTAGGATCGGGCAACCCATCGCACCGATCTTTTCCTGCCCCGGAATCCTGACCCACAACACTTTCTATGTTCGATATCGGATTCTCTGAGCTCGTCGTCATCGGCGTGGTTGCGCTGATCGTCATCGGCCCGGAGCGGCTGCCCAAGGTCGCGCGTACGGCAGGGCACCTGTACGGTCGCTTGCAGCGTTATGTGTCGTCGGTCAAATCGGATATTGGCCGCGAGATCCAGCTTGATGAGCTTCGCCGTGCCGGCCAGAGTTTCAAGGAATCGGTCGAGTCGGCCGCGTCGGGCGTCGAACAGCAGGCCACGGTGGTCGACGATTTCCTGCGCAAGGAAGCGAACAACGTCACCCAGGCTGTGACGGAGAGCGTGGCCAGTGTGAAATCCGCCATCGTTGCGGAGCCTGCCTCGCAGCCACAGAGCGAAACCGAGCACGCGCTGCAGCAGAGCCTGCCGCTGGATGAGCCAGACCAGAATACCGGACGCGCAGCGCCGGCTTCGGCTGGGACGGCATCGGCATCCAGCGAAAACGCGGGTAAATCTGCATGAGCGATACCGAAGACACCTTTATCGCGCATCTCATCGAAATGCGGGACCGGCTGCTGCGCGCGGTGCTTGCTGTCGTGATCATCTTTATCTGCCTCTTCCCGTGGGCACAGGATATCTATGCGCTTCTCGCGCGTCCGCTTCTGGCGGCGCTGCCCAAAGGTGGGCAGATGATTGCCACCGAAATCACTACGCCGTTTTTTGTGCCGATGAAGGTCACCATGATGGCCGCCTTCCTGCTGGCCTTGCCGTGGGTGTTCTACCAGGCCTGGGCGTTCGTGGCGCCCGGGCTGTACCAACACGAAAAACGCATCGGCGTCCCGTTGGTGATAGCCAGCGTCATTCTGTTCTTGACGGGTATGGCGTTCGCCTATTTTCTGGTGTTTCCGCTCGTGTTCCATTTCATTGTCAGCGTCACCCCTACTGGCGTGGCGGTGATGACCGATATTGGCAAATACCTCGATTTCGTGCTGACCATGTTCTTGGCCTTTGGCATCACGTTCGAGGTCCCCATTGCAGTGGTGCTGCTGGTCAAGATGGGCATGGTCTCGGTTGCCAAACTGCGCGAAATCCGACCGTATGTCATTGTCGGAGCGTTTGTCATCGGGGCGATCTTTACTCCACCGGATGTCATTTCGCAATTCATGCTGGCGACGCCCCTGTGGATACTCTATGAACTGGGAATCATCGTCGCGGCCATGATCAGCAAGCCCAAGCCCGAATCGGATTATTCGCCCATGTCCGATTCCGATATGGATGACGAATTCGATCGCATCGAAGCAGGGCAGGTTGATCCGGCATCTCGCAAGCAGGATTGATGCACTGTTAAAGTGCCGTATATTCTATTTGGCACTATTTTGGTGCTTGTATATTGCACTGTCGATGCCTATATCCTTATAAATCAATTGTTTGTCAGATAGGAACGCAGCTTGCTTATTCCAGCCGGCATTCAATCGGGAGCCGGTGCATGGAAGCATTGAAAACAGGCAGTGACGTGTTGTTCGTATTGCTGGGCGGCATCATGGTGCTGGCCATGCATGCTGGGTTTGCCTTTCTGGAACTTGGCACGGTGCGCAAGAAGAATCAGGTCAATGCGCTGGTCAAGATCCTCACCGATTTCTCGGTGTCCACCATCGCCTATTTTTTCATCGGCTACAGCATCGCCTACGGCATCAGTTTTTTTTCCAGTGCCGAGGTGCTGTCGGCCAAGAACGGCTACGACCTGGTCAAGTTCTTTTTCCTGCTGACCTTTGCGGCAGCCATTCCGGCCATCGTGTCGGGGGGCATTGCCGAACGCGCGCGTTTCAGCCCGCAACTGGCGGCCACCTTCGCGCTGGTCGGGTTGGTCTATCCGTTCTATGAGGGCATTGTCTGGAACGGCAACTACGGCATCCAGGACTGGCTGGCGGCGAGCGTCGGCGCCAAGTTCCATGACTTCGCCGGGTCGGTGGTGGTGCATGCAGTGGGCGGCTGGATCGCCTTGCCGGCAGTGCTGTTGCTGGGCGCGCGACGCGGGCGCTATACCAAGGATGGAATGATCTCCGCGCATCCGCCGTCCAATATCCCGTTTCTGGCGCTCGGGGCATGGATACTGACCGTAGGCTGGTTTGGGTTCAATGTGATGTCGGCACAACTGATCGAGGCCGTGTCGGGTCTGGTGGCGGTGAACTCGCTGATGGCGATGGTGGGCGGCACACTGACCGCCCTGGTGCTGGGCCGCAACGATCCGGGTTTCATCCATAACGGACCGCTGGCCGGTCTGGTGGCAGTGTGCGCGGGCTCGGACCTGATGCATCCGCTTGGCGCCCTGGCAACCGGCGCGATCGCAGGGGCGTTGTTCGTGTGGATGTTCATGGTGACCCAGAACAAGTGGAAGATCGATGACGTGCTCGGCGTATGGCCTTTGCATGGGTTGTGCGGAGCATGGGGCGGGATCGCGGCCGGCATTTTCGGTACCAAGGCACTGGGCGGTCTGGGCGGCGTCAGCCTGACGGCGCAGTTGATCGGCACGCTGGGTGGCGTGACTGTCGCCGCGCTTGGCAGCCTGGTGGTGTATGGTTTGCTGAAGCGATTCGTGGGCTTGAGGCTGGATCCGGAGGCCGAGTTCAATGGGGCCGACCTCAGCATCCATAAAGTGTCGGCCACGGCGGAACGCGAGACCAACTGGTAAGCGGCCTAGTTTTTCTGCAGTCGCTTCAGGTAGCGACGGCGCTCGGCGCGTAGCTGTTCGAGTTGACGATCGACCTGGACCACATCGGGATGTTGGTTGGTGTACTTCAGCAGGAGCACCGTGCGCTTGATGCGCAGTTCAACCAGTTTCTTGTCTAGACCCGCGAGATAGGCGTCCGACTCAGGGGGCGGCGAGTCTGCCGTCTCATCGGACTCGGGCGGCGGTTGGTCTGTCGTGGTGTCCTCGGTTGCGGGCGAGACCGCCTGCGGTGCGGGTTGCTGGGACACCTGCGGAGGCGTCGCCAGGAAGTGTTCGATCACGATGATCCCGAGCCCGATCAGTAGGAAAACGCCAAGAGGTACGCCAAATGCAAGTACCCGCAACAGGCGTGACACCCGGTTGGCAGACGGTACCGGCATGGGGGCGGTGGCCGGAGGCGATGCCAATGCCAATGACAATGCATGGAAGGCGCTGACCAGCGTGCGGGCATCCGGTCGGGCTTCCGGCTTTTTGTTCAGCATGTGGGCGAGCAAGCTGGCTAGGCCGGTCGGAATCCCGGGGCGCAGGGTCGTGGCAGGTACCGGCGTTTCGTTGATGACCCGATAGACGATCGTGGGCAGGCTGTCGCCATCGAAGGCATAGCGCCCTGTCAGCATTTCGTACAGGACTGCGCCCAGCGAAAAAATATCGGAACGCCCATCCACTTCCCGTCCCATCGCCTGTTCCGGCGACATGTAGCGTGGCGAGCCCAGCATTTGCCCGGCCTGGGTGTGATCGCTGTTGACGAGATGGGCGATGCCGAAATCGGTCAATTTGATATGCCCGCGTTTTCCGGTCACGACGACGTTGGCGGGCTTGATGTCACGATGGATAACGCCATGCTCGTGTGCGAATGCCATGGCTTCAGCCATCTGCATGGCGGTGTCGAGCGCCAGGTCCAGCGGCATCGGCCCCTTGTCCATGAGATCGCGTAGCGTTCTGCCATGCAGGTATTCCATGGCGATATAGGCAAGCCCGTCGGCCTCGCCCACGTCGTAGATGGTCACGATATTGGGGTGGGACAGGCGGCCGGCGCTCTGTGCTTCGCGCAAAAAACGCGACTCGGCGTCGGCGCCTTCCTGTTGCAACTGGGCAATAGGCACTGTCTTGATGGCAACCGTTCGCTCGATCAGCGGGTCGCGTGCCCGGTAGACTGTGCCCATCGCGCCTTGGCCGATTTCATCGAGGATTTCGTAACGGCCGATTTTCATCACAACAGGAAAATCAGGTCTGGCATTCCACGATCTGTCCGCGCACTGCGCGGCCGTCTTCACCCATCAGGTACAGATACCAGGGCATCAGATCGTCGACGCTGGGAAGGGTTTCGGGTGCAAGCCCGGGGTGAGTGCGTGCGCGCAAGGTCGTCGCCACCTGGCCGGGTATGAGGGTATTGATGCGCAGGTTTTCGTCCGCACTGAGTTCGTCGGCCCAGATGTGGGTCAGCGTTTCCAGGCCTGATTTCGCGACGGCATAGCCGCCCCAGTAGGCGCGGGGATGGTGGCCATGGGTTTCGCCGGTGAATATGACCGATGCATCCGGCGCCTGCTGGAGCAGCGGCAGGCAGGCGCGGGTGAGCGCGAAAGGCGCGATCAGGTTGACCCGCATCAGGGCCTGCCATTGCTCTAGCGTTTGCAGGTGCAGGGGGGAGAGATTGTAGAACTGGTGGGCACTGTGGAGCAGGCCGTCGAGTCGCTGCAGATGATGCGTGATGGTGCCGGCGAGCGTTTCCAGGCTGCGGTCGTCGGCGACCGCAAGATCGTAGGGAAACATGGCGGGCTCGGGTCCGCCGGCGGCGACGATTTCGTCGTATACGGCTTCGAGTTTGGTTTCATCGCGTGCGAGCAGGGCGACGGTGGCGCCATGGCGCGCAAACGCCAGGCTGGCGGCGCGGCCGAGGCCGGAACTTGCGCCGGTGACGAGGATGACGCGGTCTGCGAGAAGATCGGGGCGAGGGAGATAGTCTTTCATAGCTGTTCGAGTAATGCGCCGGCCGATTGTACTCCGCTCTGTGTTGCGCTTTCGAGCGTGGCTGGGTACGGCCCGGCAGTGTAATCGCCCGCCAGAAAAATGCGCGGGTGCGGGGTGTGGACGGGTGGGCGTGCCAATTCGGGCACGCAACTATAGGTTGCCTGTTTTTCGATGATGCGTTTGCGCCAGCGCGTAGGCCCGGGCTGGACGATCCGGCGCAACTGCGCTTCTGCCTGATCCAACCAATCAGCGGGCAGATTCGTGGCAGCGCTGGCCACGAACGCCAGCAAACCGGCCTGACCATGGCTCTGGCCGCGATCGAACACAAACTGCGCCGGTCCGTTGGCCAGGGCGAACAGCGGACTGGGCAATCGAAAAGCCGGGTCGTATTGCATATAGGCAGTGGCAATGGGTTGATATTCGTACCCTGCCACGGTATGGCCGAGCGGTCCTAGTGCCGGCACTTGCTTCGCCAAGGCAGGGAGATGTTGCGGCGCGACAGCCAGGATGACGTGGCTGAAGACGGCCATGTCGCCATGGTTGCCCAAGGCGATGGCGTTCGGTGTGGCGTCGAGCGTGGTCACACGATGGCCCAGACGGATGTCGCCACCGAGCTCGACCACCCGTGCGGCGGCCGGGGCGGGCAGCAGTGCTGTCAAATCGCGGCGCGGCAGTATCAGGTCGCTATGCTGGGTGCGTCCGCCGAATGCGGCGCGGACCACGCTGCGGAAAATCCGTGCGTCGGCCAGCTCGGGCGGGGTGTTGAGCGCGGACACGCACAAGGGGTGCCACAGCGCATTGCGTAATTTTTCTGGCTGCGTGCGGGTGAGTTGGCTGACAGTCAACTCCCCCGGCGTTGCCGTGTCGCGCAGCATGGTGTGTGCCCAGTGCGCGGCAGCCAGTTTCTCGCGCCAATTCAATCCGCGGGCACTGAGCAGCCCTGCCAGCAAATGCAGCGGGGCAGGCAGGCGCGGGCAAGTGAGACTGAACGCCGGCGGCTGTTCCAGGGTGAGCGGCAGACGCCACAGTGGTGTGGCAGGATGCAGGCGTTCAATCAGTTGCAGCGATTGTTCGTACGCACCGAGCAGGATGTGCTGGCCGTTGTCGAGCGGCTGACCTTCGAGTTCGACCGCACGTGCGCGGCCCCCGAGCGTACGGCTGGCTTCGTACAGCGTGACCGCCACGCCGGCCTCGGCCAGCGTCAATGCGGCCGAGCAGCCTGCCCAGCCGCCACCCACGACCGCGACACGGGGTTGGTCCAATTCAGTTGTCACGGAAACAGCCAGGTCTTGCTGGCAAGCCACAGTTTGCGTAATGGCGTGAGCGAGACGCGCGCGTGCAAGACCGGGAATCCGGATTGCCGGATTTCGCTGAGCAGGGTGCGGTAGATTGCCGCCATGACCAGCCCGGGACGCTGCGCATGCCGTGCGCCGGGAGGGAGTGCGGCGAACGCACGACCGTAGCAGGCCAGGGCGCGTTCGTACTGGAACTGCATCAGGGTCTGAAATTCGGGCGTGTTGCGTCCGCTCAGCAGATCGGTTTCGTGTACGCCGAAACGTACCAGTTCGTCCTGCGGCAGATAGATGCGTCCGCGCCGCGCGTCTTCACCGACGTCGCGGATGATGTTGGTGAGCTGGAACGCCAGCCCCAACTCGTGGGCGTAGCGGCGGATGTCGCGATCATGTTCGCCGCGCGTGCCGTCGAAGATCGATGCTGCGATTTCGCCGACCACACCGGCAACGCGATAGCAGTAGAGGTTGAGCGACTTGAAATCCGGGTAGCGTGTGTGGTCGAGATCCATCGCCATGCCGTCCACGACTTCCAGCAGCAGGGCCGGCGGGATGGCGCGGCCCTGCGGGGTGTCGAAGAGCGCGCGGGTTGCCGGGTGCTCCGGCGCGCCGTTGGCGAAACGGCCGATCTCGGCGCGCCACCAGTCGAGCTTGGCTTCGGCCACCTGGCGCTCGCGGCATTCGTCCACCACGTCGTCGAGTTCGCGGCACAGCGCGTAGAACGCGGTGATCGCACGCCGCATCTCCGGTTGCAGGAAAACGAAGCTGTAATAGAAACTGGAGCCGCTCGCGGCGGCACGTTCCTGGCAATACTGGTGAACGTCCATATTCAAAACAGCCCACGTCCGAGCATGATGAGCCAGTCCTTTTTGGTCAGTACCGGGCGATTGTGGAACACGCAGCCGGGATCGGCGTGCAATTTGCGCAGGATGGCTTCGCCGCCGCGGATGGTTACCCGCAGTTCCAACCCGATGCGTCCCTTGAGTTGCCGGCCGAGCGGTGCGCCGGCCTGCAGCAACTTGCGCGTACGCTCGATCTGCTTGTGCATCATCATATGCCACAGCCCGCGCGGGTCGCCCTGCGCGATCTGTGCTTCGCTGACGTGGTGCGCGGCCAGTTCGTCCTGTGGCAGGTAGATGCGATCCTTCCGGTAATCAATCGCGATGTCCTGCAGGAAATTGATCAGTTGCAGGCTGCTGCAGATGGCGTCGGAATAGGCCAGGTGGCGCGGGTCGCGATCGCCGTACAGATGCAGCATCAGGCGGCCCACCGGGTTGGCCGAGCGGTGGCAGTAGTCCATGACTTCGCCGAAATTGGCATAGCGCTTTTTTTCAACGTCCTGTGCAAACGCTGACAGCAGGTCGCGGAACGGAGCCAACGGGATGGCATGCATGCGGATGGCTGCGGCCAGAGGGCCGAATACCGGATCGGCGGGTGTCTCGCCTCGCTCGATGCGATTCAGTTCATCATGGTAGGCCGCGAGCTGGCGCAGCCGTTCGGTTGGTGTGGCGGCGCCTTCGTCGGCGATGTCGTCCGCGCTGCGGGCGAACCGGTAGATGGCTTCCACCGGTCGACGCAGCCGTTTGGGCAGCAGCCAGGAGGCAACAGGGAAGTTTTCGTAGTGATCGACCGGCACCGGCAATAAAAAACGGAATGGGAATAATGACTTAGGCAGGATGCCGGGCGGGCTTGGGTGACAGCATCGCTTTGATTATATTACACTTATCGGTTGATAGTTTTGCGGCCGAGCCGCGAGAGTGGCGGAATTGGTAGACGCACTGGATTTAGGTTCCAGCGCCGCAAGGCGTGGGGGTTCGAGTCCCCCCTTTCGCACCACAAGCTTATTGCCCTTCACCCAACCTCAATTCAGCCAGGAAGTATTTTGATGCAAGCAAATCTTGAAGTTCTCGAAGGACTGGTCCGTCGCCTGGACATCAGCGTGCCCATGGGGCAGTTGGAAACCGAGGTGCAAAATCGCCTCAAGCGTCTGGCACGCAGCGTCAAGATGGACGGTTTCCGCCCCGGCAAGGCGCCGTTGAGCGCGGTGGCGCGTCAGCATGGCCCGGGCGTGCGTCAGGAAGTGCTGGGCGAGACCTTGCAGACGCGTTTCGGTGAAGCGGTACAGGCCCATCAACTGAAAATTGCGGGTTATCCCCATTTCGAACCGAAGACGGGGCAGGCCGACACAACGGAAATGACCTTCAGTGCCAGTTTTGAGGTCTATCCTGAAGTGAAGATCGGCGACTTGAGCACCGGCAAGATGAGCAAGCCCGTGGTGAATCTGGCGGACGCCGATGTCGTCAAGACATTGGAAGTCCTGCAAAAGCAGCGCCGTACGTTTGAGTCGGTGGATCGGGCTGCTGCGGAAGGCGATCTGGTCAAGTTCGACTATCAGGGCACGGTCGATGGCGCAGCATTCGAGGGCGGCAAGGGCGACGATTTTGCCGCCGTGATCGGCGAAGGCCGTTTGTTGAAGGATTTCGAACAGAGTCTGACCGGCCTCAAGGCGGGCGACAGCAAGGGCTTCGACGTGACCTTCCCCGCAGAGTATGCTGCCAAGGAGCTTGCGGGCAAGGTGGCGCATTTCGAAGTGCAGGTCAAGGACGTACAGGTACCGGCGTTGCCACCGATTGATGCGGAATTCGCCAAGGCGCTGGGGGTCGAAGACGGAGACGTGGAGAAACTCAAGGCCGAGGTGAAATCCAATCTGGAGCGTGAAGCGAAACGTCGCGTACAGACGAAACTGAAAGAGCAGGCGATGGAGCTGCTGTTGCAGACAAGTACGCTGGATCTGCCGCAGAGCCTGGTGGCCATGGAAACCGAGCGCCTGATGAAAATGACCGAGGCGGATATGCAGTCGCGTGGGGTTCAGACCATGAAGCTCTCTGCAGA